>DATHBC010000612.1:0-4509 GCA_035296345.1 Pyrinomonadaceae bacterium
TCGGTTTGACGGAATCGTCGAAGCTTTGAGAAATCATCCGCATTTGAAAGATAGAGACGTTTTGCTTTTGACCGAGCTGGATTACGGGATGGCGCGCAGCGGCAATCGTTTCGTCGCGCGGGAATTAGCAGCGGAATTAAAGTTAAATTACGCTTTCGCGCCGGTTTACATCGCTTTGCAGAAGGGCAGCGGCGTCGAATCAAGAGTTGAGGGCGAAAATACGAAATCTTTGCACGGGCTGGCGTTATTCTCAAAATATCCGCTGAAAAATGTGCACGCCGTTCCGCTGCCGAACGGGAAAGACAAAATGCTCGGCAAGGAAAAACGGCTCGGACATCTGCGCGCTTTGCTTGCCGACGTCGAGCATCCGGCGGGCGTTTTCCGCGCCGTGACGCTGCACCTGGACGCGCATTCGTCGCGCCGGCATCGGCAAAGACAGATGCGAATCGTGCTCGAACATCTGGAAAATTTGCCGCAGCAATTGCCGACCGTTATCGGCGGCGACTGGAACACGACGACTTATAATTCGCAGACGGCGACGCGCGCTATTTTGGGTTACTGGCGGCGCGTCGTGATGGGCGTCAAAAGAACCGTGCGCGAGCATTTTCCGCATCCCGACCGCTATTTTGAAAAAGGCTTGTTCGCGGAGCTGGAAAAACGCGGCTACGATTATAAAAACTTGAATAATCCCGGCGTCGGCACGCTGCATTACGACGTGGAAAGCATCGAGAAAAACACGAATCTGCGCGACTGGGTTCCCGCCTGGTGTTTCCCGTTTATCTTCTGGGCGGCGCGGCGCGTCGGCGGGCGGATTTCGGCGCGGCTCGACTGGTTTGCGGGCAAGGGAATTGAAGTAAAGGGAAAGCCGCAGACAATCGTCGATTTGTCCGACGCGGAAAACATCGCCCTTTCAGACCACGACGCGATAGCTCTGGATTTTGCGCCTGTAGTTCAATACAAAGATACAGAGAGGACGAGCCGGATGCGGGCAGGTTAATTCGCCGGTTATGTTTTTTCCAGCTTTGTGTTCCGCGCGTCTTTGTGTTTAAACTTTTAGAAGGGAGAATAAAATGGAAGTATCTTTTTGTAAAACAACCAGCTTTAATGCCGATGATTTTGAATACGAAACAGTCCGCGCCGAAAACGGTTACGCGGCGATGATTAAATACCCGATTGACGAATCGCAAAACAGCCCGGGCGATGTCGTCGTCATTTTAGACGGCGACGAAATTCAATTTCACGGCGTTATCGGCAAAATCGAAGACGGCTACGCCTTTGCCTACGACCCGAAAGGCTCGACTCTGCCCGCCGGCGTTCAGTAGCATGCGAACTTGACAGTTTCACGATAGATTTTTATCATCTAAATTCGTCGTCTGGGGATGTAGCTCAGTTTGGCAGAGCGCTGCGTTCGCAATGCAGAGGTCAGGGGTTCGACCCCCCTCATCTCCACCAATACTTTCAATAACTTAGGCAGGCTGCTCGGCTTGCCTATTTTCATTTGGGACAAACTCGGGACAATTTGTTGGTGTTTGCTCCAAACTTTCGATTGCTCGCCGTTTTGATTTGCTCGTCGCGTGCGTGTATCGTTTGGTCATTCGCAAATCCTTGTGTCCCATAATCTCGGCGATTGTAATGATGTCGTTTCCGTTTTCAGCCAACCGCGTTGCCGTTGTATGCCGGAGGTCGTGAAAGTGAAGGTTTTTGATACCTGCCGCTTCACGAGCCGCTTTAAAACCTTTTTTCACGTCAGTCAGTTGCTTTTGAGTTCTAGGACTGGGAAAAACCAGTTCGTTGTCCTTCGGCAAATTTTGCAAAATTTCCAGCAATTTGTTTGCCAACGGAATAACTTTTTCTTCTCCATTTTTATCAATCGCTCTGATTATCCTCAGATTAAAATCCACATCCGTCCATTTCAGACGAAAAATCTCGCCGCGCCGCAATCCGGTATAGATTACCATTGTGACGATATTTCCCAAAAATGGATATTCTTTCAGGGCGTTCATCAATCACGCTTCTTCTTCGTGCGTCAAGTAACGAGTCCGTTCGTTGTTCAATCTGAAACGCTTGACTCTCGAACACGGATTGGTCTCGATAATCTCGTCGTCTATTGCCAACGAAAGAATTTTCGACAAAACCGCTAATTCCCGATTGACCGTCGCTGCTGCGCGGGGCTTCTTATTGCGCGTTGATAATTCGCGCCGATGCCTTTTGAATTTCTCAATCAGCGACGGCGTTATTTCCTGAAAAGTCTTCTTGTCAAAGAACCGGCAGAGAGTTTCAACAATCAGCGTGTCGGTATACCACCAGCGCTTGTTGAGCTTTGCCCAATCAAGATAGGTCTTTTTAGCAAATTCAGTGAAACTGTAATTACCGGAAAACTTTCCGTATTTGCCATCGTAAACATCCTTCTTAATTTTATTTTCGGCTTTCTCTGCATCTTCCTTTGTGCGGGCTTCGGGAATGGCTCCCTTATACCGCACTCCGCGTATCATAAAATCATAATACCAGCGTTTTTTCTTGCCGATACCTCTATTTCTAACCGTCATTTTCGCTCCTCTAGTGCGGGTTGCAACCGCTCAAAGAGCGAGTTGATTTTAACATATAAGCGGTTTATATCTTAGCTACTAAGGTGGAACTATTTGCGAGTTTTTATGACTCTTCAATCCATTTGAAAATTTCCGATTTATTAAAACGGAGTAAGTCACCGATTTTTTTATAAGGAATTTTATTGGTTCTTACCCATTCGTAAATCGTTCGCTCTTTTACTTTCAGTAACTGAGCAGTCTGTTTTACATCAAGCAATTCAAAATCGTTTTGGGATAAAGAGCCGTTTCCAGCAATCTCCGCCGCCTTAATACCTTGAACAATCCTATTTTCAAAAAGATCGGTTTGAGCTTTTTCGACAACTTCGCGGACTAACAAATCAACGATTTCATTTAGTTTATCTTTAACAATCTGATGTATGTCTGACATTTGTTTGAATTCTGAAACTACAAAGCAGCTATTTGCTGAAGTGCTTCTCCAAAATAAAAAGACTAACTACCGCGTAAACTACGGCAATAAGTCTTTTATAGCAGAATCCAAGTTATTTTTGTTTCGAGTGTCAGACAATAACTAAAATGATTATTTTTGACACCCGCTTTAATCTGTGAGTGTTGAGATTGAGGACGAGCAAATTATTTATGCCAAGCCTAATTCTTGACGTGCATTTATGATACCTTGAGTTTTTATCTCTTCAGGGGTGATGCCGATTTCTTTACACCAATAATAAAAATTTGTTCGACTTATGTTTGCATTTTTAGCAACAGCGACGGCGGTGATTTTTTCCTCCACACTATTTTTATCACCAACGGCAGCACTATTTAGTTCGTGTTGCTCTTTGTAAATTCTTAAATATAAATTTTTAGCCGATTCAACAAACTCTTCGCTTTTCGCGCTCAATTCCCTTTCTCTTTCTCTCAAATCGGATTTGTAATAAACATTTCTAACTCCTAAAGGATGACCTTCAAGCGATTTTACCAGTTCCGGCACTAAGTCTCCTATTTTGTTCAACTCGGCGATAGCAGCGGATTTAACAAACGGATATTCATGAGAGTTTCTCTCGCGCCATCGAGCAATCGTCTTTTGTTTACCGTTTTTCTCTATTTGGATTTGAGCATCTATTAAACTTTGACGTGCCGTTTCTTCATAAAAGCGTAATCCCTCCGCGACAAAACAATCAGATAAAATTAAATGATTGGCTAAAACAACCATTTTAGCGCGTCTTAAATCAATCGAAAATTCCTTTGCAATATTCTTGATTAGTTTCGTTGGAAACCTGGCTAATTCGGCGTATTGACTCCTTAATTCATAATAAGTTCTATCACGGTCGAAATTATATACGAGTGTGCTGTGCTCGTTTCCGACTACGATGGAACGGGATTGTCCGGCATCAACCGGCGGAAGACCTCGCAAATAAGAACGAAGTTCATTGTCCGATTTATCGAGCATTGAAGCAAAAAGTTCTTCAATCAACTCGACGATATTATGTTCTTTTTCTTGCATAAGAACTATATTTCACTAATAACAACCAGATATGCTTCAACGTTATCATGTGATTTCCTGTTAAAACGTATATTCTTGCTAAAACGCATCTCCGTATTTTCTTTGATGCTCCACGCGAAAAAAAACTTCTCGTCTTTCTGATGAGCAACAAGATGAGTTCGCTCTTGGTCAATAGGATCCATGCATAAATTTTGTTCGCTGTTAAGAAATGACCGTGGTGGTTCTACAGTTGTCCAAGTCTGATACTGCGGTGTTCCGTTAATATCAAAACCGCTAATGTAGGTGCCCGACATTCTTAATTCTTTAATTCTCAGGTTGTGGTAAAAAATCTCGCAAGCGGAAATCTTAGAGCGTGTTTGGAAATTAGTTTTTGAAGCGTTTGAGCATCAAAATTGACATTGAAAGATAAAGCCAAGCCTCTGCGGATTCGATTTTTCTTTCATAATCTTTTCTCAATCGCCTATT
>DATHBC010000613.1:0-7600 GCA_035296345.1 Pyrinomonadaceae bacterium
CCTACGCTGCGCAAAATGTTTAAATGCGAATTCTGCAAGCCGTTATTCGTCTTAAAGGCGACGATAACCATTCCGACCTGCGCCGTGTTGGCAAGACCGTTTAATTTGCTTTGCAGCTTAGGGCTTAATTTGGCGGCGGCAAGGCTCTGACCGAAAAGCACGCCGACCAGCGCGAAAACAAATATCAATCCGAAAAACTTTCGCGACAACGTTTGGCTAACTCTGAAATTCATCTCACATTCTCCTCAACAAATATTTTGAAAACTGTATGTTGAAAAGATACCGCGCCGGCTTTGAGAAATACTTGAGCCGCCGGAGTAATTTAAAATTTGATTGTTAGCCAGCTTTTATGCGGGTTTCAGAAGACTTGAGGCAAACTTGAGGCGGGATGAAAAGTACTGAGTGAAAAGTACTGAGTACTGAGTAAATATTCTTAAACTCAGTACTCAGTACTTTTCACTCAGTACTTCTTTACTGTTTACTGTTTGACGATAAAATCCAGATTGTTTAATTCTTCGCCGACGAAAACGGCTCGCGGCTCGAAGTTGTATTGTTTCGATTCGACCGTAAACGTATAAACTTCGCCGACCTGAACATTTTCAAAACGATAATAACCGAACGGGCTCGTTATCGCGACGCGCGAATTGCCGTCCTCATCGACCATTCTGACGCGCGCATTGCCCGCGCCGCGACCGCTCTGCGTCGTTAATCTGCCGCCGACCGAAACCGAAGCCGCCGTCGTAATAAACTGCCTGACCGCGACCGCGCCGAGCGCCCAATTGTCCGGCGCAGTCATTATCCAGCTCATGGTCGTTAAGGGAGATGTCGCCGCTTCCGTGCTGCCCGCGCCGATGTCGAAGGCGTTTCCGAAAAAAGTCTGCCCGTCCCAACGCTCGATTTGTCCCGCGCCCGGAGCGATAAAAATCGCGTTCGGCGAAACCGCCAGCGTATCCAGCACGATGTCGCCCGCGACGCTGTCGGTGACAATCACGGACGGCGAGCCGCTGCTGCCCGAAGCCGGAAAAAACGCTCCGTTCGGCGCGGTCTGGCTGACGCCCAGAAACGTAATCGCGCCGCCGACGACATAATTGACGAAAGGATTTCCGACAACCGGAACCGAAGCCAGCGTCACCTCGACCGTGTTCGCCCCGGTCGGCGGATTGACGAGCCGGAAAATTTCCGAAGTGTTCAGAGAGTTCGGCGAAATCGCCGTGCCGACGCGCGTCAGCGCGACGCCGTTATAAGTGACGCTCGCCACGCGCTCGGTCGGAACGCCGACGGGCAGGGTCGTCGTCGAGGTCGAAACGCCGACAAACAAAGCCCTGTTCGAGCCCGCGCCGGTTTCGTGCGTCCACGATAAAGTCGTGACGCCCGCCGCGTTAAAAGCTCCGTTCGAGCTCGCGTTGTCAATCGTAATCGCGGCTCGAACGTGAAATGCGAAAAACAGAAAGCAAAACAATAAAACCGGGAGGCTTTTGAAAACTTTTCGAAAATACATCATCTTTTCCCCTTGCCCGAAATAAATTACGAATTACGAATTACGAATTGCGAATTACGATTTAATGACCTTTGACCTTTGAGCTTTGACCTTTGATTCGGCGCGACCTGCAAAGGTCAAAGGTCAAGGCTCATTTCTTCCAATTCGTAATTCGTAATTCGTAATTCGTAATTGATAAAACGATTGTAACACGCTCACTTGAGTAATTCCTGAAAAATCCGCCGCGTCTGCGCTTCGGGCTCGACGCCGAGCTCGGATTTCAAGAGCCGCTGGAGATTTTCGAATTGCTCCTTGACCTGCGAGCGTTTGCCCTGCGCCGCGTAAACGCGCATCAAAAGCCGGTGCACGTCTTCGCGAAACGGGTCTTCCTGCAAAATTTCCTGCGCCAGCTTAATCGCCTGCGACCAGTTTTTCTCCTTGAAAGCGGCTTTCGCCAGCGCGTTCAAGATTCGCGCGTATTGCTCGCGGTAATAACCGCGCTGTTCTTCCGCCCACGGTTCGTAAACGCCCGCCATGTACTCGCCGCGATAAAGCGCGTGCGCCGCGTCCAGATTCCGGCGAAAGCCTGCGTCGTCGCCGTCGCGTTTCGCCTTTTCGGCTTCGGCGACGAAACGGTCGAAGTCTTCCGTGTCAATCGAATAAGAAAGCTCCGGATTCAGTTGATACGAGCCGTCGCGGAAAATGAGGAAATTCTGCTTGAGCGCCTGCCGGGAATTTAAGGCTTTGCGGATGTGCGAAATCGTCGGGTGAAAATTCTTTTCAATCGCCGCCAAATCCTCTTCGCTCCAGAAAGTATCAATCAAAACGTCCTTTTCGACGCGCCGGTGACGGCTCGAAGCGATATAACAAAAAATGTCGCGCGCGCGCCGCGTCGTCCACGCGTCGGGCGCGAAAGGCTTCTATTTATCGCGGTAAATCTCGACAAAACCGAGCATTTTTACCGTTAAATCGACGATTTCCGGCGTCGAGTGCCGGGCGTCGGAAGTCGAGATTAAAACCTCGCCCGGCTCCTGACTCCTGACTCTCGACTCTTCGCTTGCCGGTCGCAGCTCCGGAGGCAGCTTTTCGGTGATTTCCTCGTCGGCAAACATCTGCGGATTCCGGCGAATCTCGCCGCCGAGCCAGAACTCGTAATCGAAACGCGCCGTCAAATCCAGAGTTCTTTGCAGCGGCGCAAACATTTTTTTGCGCTCGCCCTGCGCGAAATAAAGCTGCGCCAGAAGCAGGGACGCCGCCGCTTCGTCGTAAAAAAGATTCTGGTCATGGTAAAAAGCAAGGATTTCTTCGGTTTCCGCGGTTAAGCCCTCGTCCGCTTCGCCCTGCGCCAGGCGCGCGCGGCATAAGCCGAGGCGAACGGCTTTGAGCAGCAGTTCATTGCCTAATTTCTCGCGCGCGGCGAGCAGGTTTTCCAAAAGCCCGCGAGCTTTCGCCGCGTCGCCGCGCATCAGATAAAATTTCGCGCGCTCCTCGTCCAGCTCGCGCGTCGCTAAGTTTACCTCGCCTTCTTCGTAAGCTTTGCGGGCGCGCTCGTAAAATTCTCCGGCGTGCGCGAAATCCCGCTGGTCGCGATAAAAATTGCCGTAAGCTTCGAGAATCTCGCCGCGCAGAGCTTTCAGATTGTAGAGCTGGCAAAGCTCCAAAGCGCGTTCCAGATGCGGCTCGGCGTCGGTAAACTCGCCGCGATAAAGATGCAGCCGGGCGACGTTTAAATACCCGATGGCTTCCTGCGGCAACTGCGAATCCGGCTGGTCGCGGCGGAAAATCCTTTTGAACCAGCGCAAGGCTTCGCCGAAATCGCCGCGAAAGCCCGAAGGCAGAGCCAGATTGTGCGTAATCAGGCGAATGTAGTGCTCGTTGTTTTGTTTTTCGGCGAGCTCCAGCGCGAGCCGGAATTGATGCTCGGCGTTTGTCCACGCGCCCTGCGCGACCAGACACAGCCCGCGCGTGTTCGAGCATTTCAGATAAGTTTCCGTCGTTTCATCGGCAAGCTTTTCGGCTTTTTCCAGATATTCAAACGCATCGCTGCATTTGGCTTTGCGCCGCGCCAGGCTCGCCAGCGCGTGCAGCGCCTCGGCTTCGCCGACCGTGTCTTCGGCGTCGTGGAGCAATTTGACGGCGCGGCTCAAAAGACTGGAAGATTTGTCGGTTTCGCCCTGCAGGCGCGCGATTTCAGATTTGTGGAGCAGCGCGCGCGGGTATTTTTCCAGAAATTCGAGCGGGATTTTTTCGACGAAAATGCTCAAAGTCATAATCGCGCCGCTCGCCAGCCATTCGCCGCCGTTTTCGGCGATAATCTGCGCCGCGCGGTCGAAATTTTCCGCCTGCAGCAGATACGGCAGAGCCTTTTCCCATTGATTGTGCGCCAGGTAATACGCCGCGACGCGGTTTCTTTCCTCGGCGACCTCGGCGCGCCCGATTTCCGAGCGCAGGCGGCGCAGCAGAAAATCACGGAAAAGCGGGTGCAGGCGATATTCCTCGTTCGTTTTACTGTCGCCGACGACCGTCACGAAAACGTTTTTCTGCACCAGCTCCGGCAGAATGGCGGAACAGCGTATATTCGGAAAAATCTCGCTGCACGCGTCCAGCGGCAAAGATTCCAGCAGCGACAGGCGAAGCAGAAGATTCTGCACGTCCTCCGGCTCGCGCGAAAAAACTTCCTCGGCGAAATAATCGAAAATATCTTTTTCCGATTGCTGCAAAATCTCGTGCAAATCGACGGTCGGCGCGTCCGACTGCGAATAAATCTCGCGCTCGGCGACCTGCCGGACAAGCTGCAAAGCCGTAATCCAGCCGTGCGTGCGCTGGCGATATTCGGAAATTTCCTCGTCTTTTAATTCGATATTCAGAGTCTGCCGGAAAAGCTGGCGCACTTCCTCGTCGGTAAACAGCAAATCCTCGCGCGTTAAAACCAGCGCGGCGGATTGCGTGCGGCGGCGCATAATCGCCAGCGGCGGCAAATCGCGCGTCGTGATGATGATGTGCATCATATCGGACGAATACTGCAAAAGACGGTCGACCAGTTGATGCACGACCGTCTCGCGCCCGATGTGGTGATAATCGTCCAGCACCAGAATAAACGGTTGTTCGAGCGTGCTCAGGATTTCGTTTAAAAGCAAATCGACCGCGCGTTCCGGAAAGCGCAAAAGCTCGTCGGTCGCTTCGGTCAGATAGGGCAGAATCGTCTCGCCGAAGGCGGGCGCGAAACTTTTGATGCCGTGCGAGATGTAGCCGAGAAAAATAAACGGGTCGGCGTCCGTGTGGTCGAGCTGATACCAGACGGTCTGCCGCGTCTGGCTGCGAATAAAATCGGCGATGAGCGTCGTTTTGCCGCAGCCGGCGTCGGCGGCGACCAGCGTTATCGGCGCGTTGAGGTTAATCTGCAATTTCTCCGTCAGGCGCGGGCGCGGCAATAGCTCCGAAACCGAACGCGGCGGCAGCAGTTTTGTTCGCAGAAAAAAATTTGGCTTCTGCATTTCTCGTTTCTCGATAAAATCGTGTCTGGGCGGCGTGAATATTTAGCGATTATTATGGCATAAGGAGCGAAAATTTTCGAGCATACCGAAAAGCGAGGAAGCAGGAACGAAGGATTGAATCCGCTCAATCCTTCATTCCTGCTTTACCATCTCCCCGGTTCGTTTGCCTTCTTTCCTTCTTTTCTCAGTCCGACCATTTCACGCGCTTTTCCAGCGCGGCTTCCGCCAGCGATTTTAATTTTCCGATTCTGCCAAAGGATTTTTCAAAGATTTCACGCTTTGTTTTATTGTCCAGAAGGTAGGCTGACAGAAATTTTTTCGCTTCTTCGTCATTAAACAAAAGCAATTCCTCGCTCAGAACGCCCAGAACCTGTTTCGAGCGCAGACGCCAGAGCGGAAACGCGGGCGAGCTGCGGGCGAGCAGAACGAGATGCGTGTTTTCGTTGAGCAGATACAGCAGCGAGCTGAAAAACTCGTTAAACCAGGGGGCATCGAAAATGTAGTGAACATCATCCAATACAATCAACACGGGTTTTTTAATATCACACGCGGCGAGCCGCCCAAAAAGATTTTCCAGAAACGGCGCGACCTCAACTTCCGACGGATTTTCCGTCAGATTTTCGGCTTTCAGATTGGTTTGATTAAAGCTTTCGGCGAAATAGCGGGCGAAGACGTTCCAGCCGATGTCAGCCGATTCGACCCGATACCACGCGACCGATTCGTAATTTTGCGCAAAATCAGCCGCCAGCGTGGTTTTTCCGGTTCCGGCGCGCCCCGTGACCATCGTCGCACCGATTTGCGCCGAAAATTTGGTTAAGAGCTCGTTCAGACGCGGGCGCGTGATGTGTTTTGACAAGACGGGAACGCGAAATTTTTCGGCGAAAAGATGGATTTCGTCCGGTTTCGGCGCATAATCTTTCGCCGCCGCCCCGGCAGAAACCGTCGCCGAGCTGACCGAGGAAACGTCATCGTATGAGATGCTGGTTTCGCTGTAATCGAGATTTTCGTGAAAAGAGATGCTCATTGTCATACAGCTTACACATTAGCCGCACGGACTTGAGTAAAACTTGAATTTTTTTTCCGGGCGGAGAAACTTAAAAAAAAATCTCAAGTTTTTCTCAAGTCATATAAATAAGAATGGAGACGTTCAAACCCAACAGGGATTTTAAATTTTTTAAAAAAAAACTCTCCCGAGAATTTCCTGAGAAAAAAGTTTTAAAGCATTATGAAAAAAATTATTCTTGGAATTAATTTAATTCTGCTGCTCGCCGCATTCGCCGCGGCGCAGACGCAGAAGAACGGCGACGTTCTGATTCAATCGGGAACAAATCTCGAAGCGCAGCTTGAAAGCGCACTGGACGTTAAAAAATCAAAGCCCGGCGACGAGGTGGTTTTAAGAACGACGAAAGCCATCAGGCAAAACGGTCAGGTCGTCGTGCCGAAGGGAACGCGCCTGATTGGTCGCGTCACGGATGTCCAGCAAAAAACGCGGCAAAACGCCGCTTCGAGACTGGACGTCGTGTTTGAGCGGATACAGGGAAAAAATCTGGACGCGCCCCTCCGGGCGACAATTCTTTCGATTACGCAGGCATCTGCCAACGCAAATGTTGGCGATACGTCGGGCTCGGATATATCGGGAAGCACGAGTTCGACGGGAAACGTTTCGAGCGGTTCGGGAAGCGGCGGCGGTTTACTCGGCGGAGTAGGCAGCACGGTCGGCGGCGTGGTTAATTCGACGACGCAAACCGTGGGCGGAGTAACGAATACGGCAGGACAAACTGTCAGCGGCGCGACCCGAACTCTCGGACGAACGATAAACGGAATCCGGATTTCCAATTCGACCGATGCTTCGGCAAGCGGCTCAACGACGCTTTCGACAAACAACAATAATCTGCGCCTGGAAAAAGGCGTGATGTTTCAGTTAAGACTCAGCGAAGCGGTGCAGAACTAAGGCACGGCGTTTGCTGAAAATAGAAAAAACCGGCGTCGAGTATCCCACCTGACGCCGGGTCACCTAAACAAGCGGTTGAATTTAATACTTTTTGCAGTTAGAATTGTATTTCTTTAATACATATTTCGTGAATTTACATAGCCTATGCGCTTTAGAAAAATTCTTTCTTTGCTCCTGTTATACATTTTTACGGTCAATTCGGCGCTCGCCGGGCTTAACATCGTCAAGTCGAGCGGCATCAGTTTGACCGGAGCCGACGGCATTCGCTACGTCGGCACAACCGGCATCAGCCTGACCGGAGCCGACGGCTTTCTCAATTACAAATCAAACGGAATTTCATTGACCGGAGCCGACGGCATCAGTTTAACGGGCGCGGACGGAATTTCTCTGACGGGTGCGGACGGCGTAACTTACACGGGCGCAAACGGCATCAGCTTGACCGGAGCCGACGGCATTTCCCTGACCGGCGCGGACGGCATCAGTTTGACCGGAGCCGACGGCGCGATTTCCTTAACCGGCGCGGACGGCGTGGTTTACAGTGCCGATTCGATTATCGTCAGAGGCGCGGACGGAATTTCTCTGACCGGCGCGGACGGCGCAATTTCATTGACCGGCGCGGACGGCATTTCCTTAACGGGCGCGGACGGCATTTCCTTGACCGGAGCCGACGGAATTTCT
>DATHBC010000614.1:0-2486 GCA_035296345.1 Pyrinomonadaceae bacterium
TCAGGTCGAACAAATTCATAGAAATATTTTTATCACAGAGAACACCGAAGGACACAGAGAAGATTCAAAAGAGTATGAACAGGATAATAAGGGTTATTTTTTCTTTCTCTGTGCTCTTCGGTGTTCTCTGCGGCTGCATTATTCTTCAAAAAGTAAATATTTCGGATTTGTCTCGCTTCTTTCAAAGCCTTTGCAAATCAAGCCTTCGGCGAAAGCTTTTTGAAATTCCCGCTTGATTCTCGCTTGTTCGGCGACGGCTTTTTCGGGATTCGTCGCGACCAGATTGTTCCAGTCGTTCGGAATTTCTATCGTCCGCGCAGCCGTTCCCGTTTCGGTATATTTTTCGCCTTTCGACAGGGCGATTGCTTTCGGCGCGTCCAGTTGCCAGTCGGCGAAAAGACGGTCGCTGTCGAGCCCGATGACCCGGTTTTGCTCGGCTGAGGTCGAATAATCCGTGCCGTAAAAATTCGGCATATAAGTCCGGATGGTCGCGCCGAGACGTTCGAGATTGAAAAAAGCGTTGCGCGCCTGCACGGGCTGGTACGTCCATTTGATGTAGCTGACGCCTTCGCTCAAAGCTCGCTCGCGCTGCGCCCATTTCAGCCGCGCGCCTATCCGCAGATTCTGAAATTCCTGCCGGACGGCGGTCATATGCGAATAAAAGGCGCGCTCAGCCGCCGCGCCGCCGTTGCGAAACATCGGAACGCTCAGAACAAAGCCGGCGAGCCTGCCGTCCGCGTACGCGCCGAGCGTCCAGCCGCCCGCGTGTCTGGTCACAATCAAATGCCGGACGGGCGAAATCTCCAAATCGGGCGAAGCGAAAACTTCCCTTTGCAGCGCGACGCATTCGGCTAAATCTTCGACGGTCGTCACCTCGCGGATTTCTATTTCGGGTTTTGTCATTCCAGTTCAAATTTCAGACTTCGAATCTCAAATTTCAAATTCGTCGAACCAGTCTGCTGAAACTTTCTCAATTTGTTTTGAGGCTGTCAAATTTGCAATCCCGGAAATAAAATTTATCAAAACCAGTTTTCCGCCCGCGCGATATTTGGCGGGAATTTCGGCGCGCAAATGCCGGATAAACTGTTCGGCGTTAATGTCGATTTTGAATAAAACCAGTTTTTTCGCGCGCGTGTGTTTTAAAATCCAGCCGGTTTTCCGCAAGCTGTTTGCGCCGCACTCGCCCCAGAAATCGAAATCGCCGCTGCCTGCGCCGAGCGCAATCAAATCGGGTTTGTAGCGCAGCCCGACTTTGACTTCGATTTCCAGATGCGGGTATTTTGCGGCAAACATCGCGTAACCGAGCGCCTTCATCAGCACGTGCTCGTAAGATTCGCCCGGTCGCTGCCACAAGCGAGCGCGCTTTCCAGCCAATGTAAAATCGTGAAGCATCCCGTCCCGCAAGTAATCTGATATAACAAAATTAACATAAACTATTCACTATTCGCCGCCGAATCTGTTATTATTGACAGCGGGTTAGAGCGATTTATCCCGCTTTTCAATCCGAATAATCTTCCGCATAAAAAACTACAGAGTAATCTACAGATGTCTTCCCCGAATAATCTAGAAATTCAAGGCAATTTACACGAACATACTTTGGCTGAGCTGCTGGTCGAAGCCGCCGACGCGCGCCTGACCGGCTCGTTTCGGCTCGGCTCGCACACGCAGAAAGCGATAGTTTACCTGCGCGGCGGCGAGATAGTTTTCGCCGCTTCCAACGCGCGCAGACATCGCCTGTTCGAGATGCTTTTGCAGAGCGACAGGCTGGCGGCGGCGCAGCTCAACGGGATTCCGAATTTTACCAGCGACCAGGCGCTCGGCGATGCGCTGCTGGCGCGGGGCGCGATTTCCGCGCTCGACCTTCACAGGCTTTTCACCCAACAGGTGGAAGAAGTCGTAAAATCGTCGCTCGCGTGGCAGGAAGGCGAATGGACTTTCAGCCCGCTGCTCAGAATCAAGCAAACGATTAATTATAAAATCGAGACCAGAAAAATTCTTTTCGATTACGCGCGCAGTCTTTCGCCCGACAAAATCGTGCGCCGTTTTCGCAGCTTTGAGGAAACTTTCGGCGCTAATCCGACCGCCGGGGCTGAGCCGCACGGGCTGCATCTCGCGCCGCAGGAAGCGTTTCTGCTCTCGCGTTTTGAAAAATCTTTTCTGAAAATTCAGGAAGTCGTGACGGTCGGCGGCTTGCCCGAGGCGATGACGATGCAGACGCTTTACGCCCTGTGGCTCGGCGGCTTTCTTTACCGCCAGAATTGGAACGCGGCTTTCAGCGAAAGAAAGATTTCCGCGATTTTGTCGGCAAAGCTCGCCCTTAAATCCGACGAGATTGCGGCGGCGGAAGCCGAAGAAGAAGAACAAACCGTTGCCGCCGCCGAAGAAAGACCGCAGCGAAGGTTTCAGCCCGTCAAAGCGGAAATTGTCAGGGGAACGGCAGGCGGGAAAATTGAAGAAAAAAAACCGCCCGCCGCGCCCGATGCGGT
>DATHBC010000615.1:0-4275 GCA_035296345.1 Pyrinomonadaceae bacterium
CCTGCGCGCTCGCGCCGGCAGTAATTGAAAAAAGACCGAAGATTAAAAATAAAACCGTTAATAAAACTTTTCGCATAACATTTTCACCAACGACTCGCGGAAGGGTTGCAGAAATAAATTCGGTTTGACCGAAGATTAAAAAAAGAAGAACCGGCGCGAATCTGCGGCAGATTTCCTGAACAAAAAATTTCGCCTGTAATAAAAGCGAATATTTTAACAGGTTTGATGCGGATTGTTAAAAAAAGGGTTATCGGAAAAAAAGTGGTAACCGGTACGGGATTTGAACCCGTGTTGCCGCCGTGAAAGGGCGGTGTCCTAGACCCCTAGACGAACCGGTCACAAAGCGGATTGCGGTGAGAAACTCTTTTTAAAAGGAGAAAAACAAAACGAGTTTCCGAATAGCAAATCTCAAAGCTCTCAAACATCGCGGCTTGCGTACAGAACCGATAAGCGAAAACGTAGAATACCGCAGGGACTTTTATTCTGTCAAACTCACAAAAGAAACTTTTCACGAAGTTCGTTTTTTTGTGTTTTAAGTTCCGAATCCTGAATAAAAGATTTCTCCAGACTTAAAACCGAAACTCAAACCCCGAAACTTTCTTTTATTCATCCTTCCGCCCTTCGCCTTCGTCCTTTATATTACTGCGCATCCTCTGTGGTAAAATTATTTAACCGAAATAGCTTACAAGGTAAAAGATGGCAGAAAATCAACCCAAACGAGTCTTTCTGATTGACACGATGTCGCATATTTTTCGCGCTTTTTTCGCGCCGATGGGCGCGCGCGCCGAGCCTCTGCGCAATTCGCGCGGGCAGGTCACGCAGGCGGTTTTCGTTTTTACGAATATGCTGCGCAAGCTCTTGAAAGACGAAAATCCCGAATACATCGCCGCCGTTTTCGATTCGGCGGAAAAAACTTTCCGGCACGATTCCTATGCCGAATACAAGGCGAACCGCGCCGATATGCCCGACGATTTGTCCTCGCAGATGCCTTATATCATCAAGGTCTGCGAAGCGTTCAGCATTCCGATTCTGAAAATGGACGGCTTTGAAGCCGACGATATTATCGGCACGCTGGCGCAGAAAGCGGCGGCGAAAGGAATGCAAGCCGTCATCGTCTCGAACGACAAAGACCTCTGCCAGCTTGTCAGCGACCCGCTCATCGTCTGCATGCGGCAAAATTCGCAGAACGTCAAACGTAAAGTCGCCGTCCCGCCCGTCGAATGGTGCGACGAAGCCTGGGTTTCCAATAAGTTCGGCGTCAAGCCGTCGCAAATCGTCGACCTTTTGGGCTTGATGGGCGACGCGATTGACAACATTCCCGGCGCGCCCGGCATCGGCGAAAAAGGCGCGATGAAAATCATCCAGCAGTTCGGCTCAGCCGAAGCGGCGATGCAGCGCGCCGACGAGGTGACGCATAAAACCTATCGCGAAAGCCTGCAAAACAACCGGGATATTATTCGCCAGTCAATCGAGCTGGCGACGGTTCACCTGAGCGTCCCGGTAGAGCTGGATTTGGATTCGTTCAAACGCCGCGAGCCGAATCGCCCGCTCGCCTACCAGCTTTTCCGCGAGCTCGAATTTACGGCTTTGACGCGCGAGTTTACCGATTCCGCGCCGCTTTTCGACCAATTGGAGTCAGCCGTCCTCGGCATTGCCGAGCGCCGCTACACAATCATAAATCGCCGCGAGGATTTGGACAGGCTCATCAGAAAATTGTGGGAAACCGAGCACTGGACTTTCGAGACGGACGATTCGAACTCGCCGAAAAGCGCGGCGTCGTATCAGAAAGCGCCGCCGTGCGGCGTGGCGATTACGACCGGCGCGGGCGCGAGCCATTACATCGATTTGGAGAATTTCGAAGGCGGGCGCGAACAGGCGATTGAACCGCTGCGCGACATCTTGTCGAACGGTTTCCTGGCAAAAGGCACGCACGATTTAAAACGCAATCTCGCCGTTCTGAAAACAATCGGCATCGAGCCGGAAGCCGTCGAAGACGACACCCTGCTCGCCGCGTACCTGCTCGATTCCAGCCGCGCCAGTTATTCCCTGCCGCTTTTGGCGATGCAGAATCTCGGCACGGACGCCGAGGACGAAGTTCCCGAAGGCTGGACGGAAACGCAGTATCGCGCGGCGGAGCGAGCCGATTTCGCGTACCAGCTTGCCGGGATGCTGCGCCGGAAATTGCAGGAAGACGGCTTGGAACAGATTTACACCGACATCGAGCTGCCGCTCGTGCCTTTGATTTACCGGATGGAAATGGCTGGAATGAAGGTTGACACGGACGTTCTGAAAGGTCTCTCCGATTACATCTCGACGGAAGTCGAGACACTGGGCGCGAAGATTTACGAGCTTGCCGGGCGCGAGTTTAACGTCGGCTCGCCGAAACAGGTCGGCGAAGTCCTGCAAGAGCTGAACATCGGCTCGACGAAAAAAACCGCGACCGGGCAGATGTCGACCAGCAAAGACGTTTTAAACGAGCTGGCGGAAACCTACGAACTGCCGCGCCTGATTGTCGAATACCGCGAGCTGGACAAGCTGCGCGCCACTTACGCCGACGCGCTGCCGAAGCTTATCGGCGCGGACGGGCGCATCCACGGGCATCTGAACCAGACCGTGACGACGACCGGGCGGCTTTCTTCGAGCGAGCCGAACCTGCAAAATATCCCGATTCGCACCGAGCTCGGTCAGCAAATCCGCCGCGCTTTCATTCCCGAAAAAGGCTGCAAGCTGATTTCCGCCGATTATTCGCAGTTGGAACTGCGCCTGCTGGCGCACATCACGCGCGACGAGCGAATGCTCGAAGCCTTTCAGCAGGGCGAAGACATTCACGCGCAGACGGCGAAGCTCGTTTTCGGCGCGAAAGACGAAAAGGAACTGAAAGAAAAACGCCGCCTGGCGAAAATCGTTAATTTCGCCATCGCCTACGCCGTCGAAGCCTACGGTTTGTCAGCCCGCGTCGGCATCTCGCGCGTCGAAGCGAAAAAAGTTATCGAAGATTATTACGACACTTACAAAGGCGTCCGCCGCTTTATGGACGAAGTGCCGAAACAGGCGGGCGAAAAAGGCTACGTCACGTCCATCTACGGCAGGCGGCGTTATCTGCCGACAATTAACGACCGCAATTACAGCGTCCGCTCGCGCGCCGAACGCGAAGCCATCAATATGCCGATTCAGGGCACGGCGAGCGATATTGTCAAGATTGCGATGCTCAAAGTCGATGAAGCGCTGCGCCGCGCCGATCTCGAAACCAAAATCATCATGCAGGTTCACGACGAGCTTTTACTGGAAGCGCCCGAAGCGGAAGTCGAGCGCGCAATGGAAATCGTCAAACGCGAGATGGAAACGGCGGTCGCTCTGGACGTTCCGCTCAACGTCGAAATCGGCGCGGGCAGCAACTGGATGAACGCGAAATAAATCAGCCGAGATTAGGCGCGATTTTGACCGGAGGCGGAATTTCTCTAATTATTGGTTGGATTTGACGGATTATTTTCTGTTTCTCTGATTTCGTAGATTTCGGCACAATAATAATGTCGCCGCTTTCCAGATAAATATCTTGTTTGCCCCGTCGAAGTTCCGTCCGGTCAATGAAAATATCAGTTGGAAAGCCGAATTTTACGTCTTTTCTGATGACGCGAATTTGTTTGTCGGCGTTCTCGCTTAAGCCGCCCGCTATCGTAAGAGCTGCGAGAAGCAAAAGTTTTTGCGGCGTCCGGATTCGTGAATAATTTATAATTCCCGAAATCCGAACCTCGCCGATAATCAATATTTCAGAATCGCCGCGCGGAATTAATTTTCGCGGTTCGAGTTTCGCTAGAATTTCGGCAGCCTTTAGTGAGTGCGGAAAATCTTCGGAAGATGTTTGAGCGGGGATTAAAGTTGAAAAAAAAAATAAAAACAAACATGAAATCAGCAATTTTAGAAGTGTTCCTTTCATAATCGGCTGGAATTTGTTTGATTCTCCGCGAATATTTTGTGTCTATTCATTGAATTTGTCAAAAAATAAAAAAAGCAAGCCGCTTTGACTTGCTTTTCATCAACCTCCAAACCGGTTTAATCAATCTTCTTTCCCTTGATTTCCCTGCCGCTCGGGATAATCACCGTCACGCCGACGATTTTTCCGGCGGCGTCGCGTTCGAAGGTCACAGTGACGTTGGCGGTCTGCGCGACGAATTTGTCTTTTGTCGCGGCGTCCGGCACGAGCTCAAGGCGTTCGCCGCCCGCGTTGCCGATGAGCTTTTCGCCTTCCTGTCGGAAAGTCAAAGCTCCCATCGGCGT
>DATHBC010000616.1:0-6820 GCA_035296345.1 Pyrinomonadaceae bacterium
TTAAATGTTAAATGAAAATTGTCGTGCGCGGAACAAATTGGATTGGCGACGCGGTGATGACGATTCCGGCTCTGCGCGAGCTGCGGCGGATTTTCGCGGGCGCGCACATCACGCTTTCGACGCGCGGCTGGGCGGAAGGAATTTTCGCCGACGCCGATTTTATCGACGAGATTTTGCCGCTGGAGAAGGCGAACAATTCGTTCCGGACGGTTTACCGGCAGGCGAAAATCTGGCGCGAGCGGAAATTCGAGGCAGCCGTTTTGTTTACAAATTCGTTTGAATCGGCGCTGCTTGCCAGCCTCGCTAAAGTTCCTAAGCGTTTCGGCTACGCGACCGAAAAACGCTCTTTCCTGCTGACCGAATCGTTTTCCGTTCCGACGTGGAAAAACTCGCGCCACGAAATCTATTATTATTTGAATCTGGTCGCCGAAATCGAAAACGCGCTTTCCGGCGCGACGAAAGTCTGGGAAAACGAGCCGCTTTTCGAATTGAGAGTTTCGGAAGAAAGAAGAACCGAGGCGCGCGTAATTCTGGAAACGAGCGGCGTCGACTTGTCGAAAAAAACCGTCGCGCTCGGCGTCGGCTCGACCAATTCGCGCGCTAAACGCTGGCACGCCGAAAGCTACGCGCGCCTTAACGACCGCCTGCAAACGGAATTAAACGCGAACGTGATTCTGGTCGGCGCGGCGGACGAAGCGGAAGTTTCGGACGCGGTGGTCGAAAAGGCGAAATTAAAACCCTTTGTTTTGACCGGAAAAACGAATCTGTCGCAGGCGGTCGCGGTTTTATCGGAGATTGATTTGCTCGTCGCCAACGATATGGGCTTGGCGCACGTCGCGCCCGCAACCGGCACGAAAACGCTGGTCATTTTCGGTCCGACGAACGACAAAACCACGCGCCCGATCGGCTCGGAAATCATTCGCAAAAACGTGGAATGCTCGCCCTGCATGCTCCGGGACTGCCCGATTGACCATCGCTGCATGACGCGAATCTCGCCGGACGAGGTTTTTGAGATTGCCGAAAAATTATTAAACACGAAGGCACAAGGAACACAAAAGGAGATTCAAAGCAGGCTTCGCGGCTAGATATATAGGATAAAATATTTTTTTGTTCGCGTTGTTTAGTGTTTGTTCGCGGCTGATTTTTCTTTGTGTTCTTTGTGTCATTGTGGTGAAAAATCATGAAACAAAAAGCAGCTTTTATCGACCGCGACGGGACGCTCATCGAAGAAGTCAACTTTCTTTCGCGCGCGGAAGATTTGCGATTTTTTTCGTTTACGGACGAAGCCGTCAGGCTTTTGAAGGAAAACGGTTTTCTGGTCGTCGTCGTGACCAATCAATCGGGCATCGGGCGCGGGATTTTTACCGAAGCGGCGATGCACGGGATTCACGAGACTATTCAGGGAGAATTGACGCGGAAGATTGACGCTTTTTATTTCTGCCCGCATTTGCCTGACGAAAACTGCGCCTGCCGCAAGCCGAAAACCGGGATGATTCGCCGCGCGGCGGCGGATTTTGAAATCGATTTGGAAAACTCGTGGTTCGTCGGCGACAAGGCGATTGATGTCGAAGCCGGACAAAACGCGAAGCTGAAAACCGCGCTCGTTTTGACGGGTTACGGAAAAAAAGCGCGCGCGCAGCTAATAATTCAAGCGAATTTGACGGCGGAAAACCTGCTCGAAGCGGCGGAGAAAATAGTGAACAGCGAAAAGTGAAAAGTGAACAGTAAAGGAAAGATTCTTAAACTATTCACTTTTCACTATTCACTATTCACTTTTCACTGTTCACTTTCTGCCGAAGTCGTCGTCGAAGCGTTCGATGTCGTCTTCGCCGAGATAATCGCCTTTCTGGACTTCGATAAAAATCAGCAGTTCTTCATGCTCGTTTTCGACGCGGTGTTTATCGCCGATGGAAATATCCAGAGATTCGCCGGTTTTGACTAGAATTTCACGGTCGTTTAATGTTACCTTTGCATTGCCGCTGACGACGAACCAGTGTTCGGCGCGGCGGCGATGTCGCTGGTAGCTCAGACGCTTTTTCGGCAAAACTTCAATTCTTTTCACTTTGTAACCTTCGCCTTCGTCCAGAACGGTGTAATTTCCCCAGGGGCGCTGGTCAAATTCATTTATCATTTGTCATTTACCATTTATCAAAAAAGTCTCGGTGACGGATAAATAAATGATAAATGATAAACGTTAAATGTTAAATGTTCGGATGCAGACAAACGATAAATACTTTCAGTTATTTACGCAGCCCACGCAGCGATTGCAAACGCTGATAATCGGTCGGCTGATGGCGACGTTTCTGCTGCTGGTGGCGAGCTGGTTCTGGAACAGCGGGCATCTGAAGCTCGCCTTCGAGGATTTTCCGCGCGGTCTGTTTTTCGTTTTTCTGATTTCGGTGGGCTTGACGATTGTTTATTTTTTCGTCATGCGGCTGAACAAAAACTATCGCTGGCAGATTCGCATACAGTTTTTTCTCGACGCTCTTTTAATCACGTGGCTCGTCTGGCGAACGGGCGATTTGACCTCGCCGTTTATCACTTTATATATCGTTTTAATCGGCGTGGCGAGCTTTTTTCTGCCCGCCACCGAAACGCTTCTGATTGCCGTTTTGTCGCTTTTATTGTTTATCCTGCTTTCGATTTTCATCATCGCCGTTTCGCCCGATTATTCTTTCGGAACCGTGCCGGAAACGACGAAAGCGGTGCAAATCATCAGCTTTCACACGGTCGCTTTTCTGGTCGTCGGTCTGCTGGCGGCGCGTCTTTCGTCGCGCCACGCTTCGGGCGAGCAATTAAAGGAAGCGACCAAATCGCTGGCGAGCCTGCGCGCGCTGCATGAAAGAATCGTCCAGTCGATTCGCTCCGGCTTAATCACGACCGATTTGGAAGGAAACATTTACACTTTTAACACCGCCGCCGAAGAAATCACCGGCTACAAAGCCGAACCGATGCAGGGCAGAACGATTTTTTCGCTGTTCGCCAACATCGAGCAGTCAATCGTCCCGTCGCTCGAAGCGGCGACCACAGGCGAGCAGACGCCGCGCTACGAAACCGACATTATCACGCCCGAAGGCTTTGCCGTTCACGTCGGCTACGGGATTTCGCCGCTTTTCAGCGAATCGGGCGAGACCAGCGGTTTGATTATCACGTTTCAGGATTTAACCGAAGTGCGCTCGATGGAGGAAAGCGTGCGCCGCAAAGACCGGCTGGCGGCGGTCGGTCGCGTGGCGGCGGGCTTGGCGCACGAGATTCGCAATCCGCTCGGCGCGATGCGCGGCGCGATTCAGGTTCTGCAATCGCAGACGCCGCCCGACACGGCGCAAGCCAGCCTGATGGAAATCATCCTGCGCGAATCCGACCGCCTCAACAAAATCATCACGAATTTTCTGACCTACGCCCGCCCGCGCGTCAATAATTTTTCGGAAATCGACGTGCGCGAAGCGATTCAGGACACTTTTACGCTGCTAAAACACAGCCCGGACGTGCTGGACGGTCACTCGTTCGAATTTATCGCGCCGGAAAATCCCGTCCCGATTTCAGCCGACCCGACGCAGCTCAAACAAATTTTCTGGAATCTGGCGCGAAACTCTCTGAATGCGATGGGCGGCGGCGGGCAGCTCACGGTCGAGCTGGTCAAGCTGCCGAACAAACGCATCCAGATTATCTTTGCCGACACCGGCTGCGGAATGTCGCCCGAACAGGTCGAGCGTCTTTTCGAGCCTTTTTCCGATTCGACCACGGGCGGCACAGGACTGGGGCTTTCAATCGTCTATCAAATCGTCCGCGACCACGGCGGCACGATAAACGTCCGCAGCCGCGAAAACGACGGGACGACGATTACCGTCGAATTGCCGGTCGAGTTCCGCAGCGCAAACGGCTTGATTGAAACCGAAAACGGCGACGCCGCCGCAGCCACGCAGCCGTCCCGTCTGGAAAGCTTTCTGACCGTGAAATCAAATGAGAGAAATTAAGGCAAAACCCGGAACTGAGAACTGAGCACTGAGAACTGAGAACTGAAAATGATTTTTACCTCTCAGTTATCAGTTATCAGTTTAATCGCCGTTTGCCCCGGCATTAAATTCTGCTTGAAAATTTACACGGTTTTCTGTGAAAATAGATGCGGCTAAAACTTTCGGCTATCCATCATTTTCAATTCCCACTTACGTTTTAAATAATAAATTTCTGATGTCAAATTTACTGATTGTTGATGACGAACAAAGTTACAGGCAGCTTTTAAGCCTCGTTTTCGAGGGCGAAGGGCACAGCGTCCGCACGGCTAACAACGGCTTTGAGGCTCTGGAAAAGCTGCAAATCGAATCGGCTGACGTGATTATCTCCGACGTGAAAATGCCGGACATGGACGGCATCTCGATGCTGCGCGCCGTGCGCGAGATTCTGCCCGACGTCGGCGTCGTCATGATGACGGCTTTCGCGTCGGTCGAAACGGCGCGCGAGGCGTTCAAGCTCGGCGCGGACGATTTTATTCAAAAACCTTTCGACGTCGAAGAACTGAAATTAATCGTCAAAAAAACGCTCGACAAACAGGCTTTGATAGTCGAAAACCGCGCCTTCAAACGCGCGCAGCGCGAGCGCGGCAGCATCAAGAACATCATCGGTCATTCGGATAAAATGCAGGCGGTTTATCAGATGATTGAAACGGTCGCCGAAGTCCAATCGACCATTTTAATCACCGGCGAAAGCGGCACGGGAAAAGAATTAGTCGCTCGCGCCATCCACGATATGTCCCCTCGCGCCGAAAAGCCTTTTATCTCGATAAACTGCGGCGCGTTTACCGAAACCTTGCTCGAATCGGAGCTTTTCGGCTATATGAAAGGCTCGTTTACGGGCGCGAACGCCAACCGGAAAGGGCTTTTTGAAGCCGCTCACAAGGGAACGATTTTTCTGGACGAAATCGGCGAGATGTCGCCCGCCATGCAGGTCAAACTGCTCAGAGTCTTACAGGAGCGTCGCGTGCGCCCGGTCGGCGCGCACGAAGAGCTTCCGATTGACACGCGCGTTATCGCCGCGACCAATCGCGATTTAAAGGCGATGACCGCCGACGGCAGCTTTCGCGAAGACCTTTTTTATCGCATCTCGGTCATCCCGATAAGCCTTCCGCCGCTGCGCGAGCGTCGCGAAGATATAGCGTCGCTGGTCAGTCATTTTATAAAAAAATACTGCGACCAGACCGGCAGAAGTCTCACCATCAGCGAGCGCGCCGAGCAGATTCTGGAAAATTACACCTGGCACGGCAACGTTCGCGAGCTGGAACACACGATTGAGCGCGCCGTCGCGCTGGAAAGAACCGACGCCATCCAGCCCGAACGCCTGCCCGAACACATCACCAATTACAACCCGGAACGCATCAAAGCCGAATTCGATTTGCCGGACGAAGGCATCAATCTCGTCACTCATCTGGATAATCTGGAAAAAACCTACGTGCTGGAAGCCTTAAAAAGAACCGGCGGAAATCAGACGCGCGCCGCCGAGCTTCTGCAAATGCAGGTGCGTTCCCTGCGCCACCTGCTCGACAAGCACAGCATCCGCACGCTCTCAGCCCAAATGCGCGGCGTGGGCGAGTAAGTTTCAAGTTCCAGGTTTCAAGTTCCAGGTTTCAAGTTCCAGATTTATTTGAACTTGTTTCCTCGTAGTTCGGATTGCTGCAAATATTTTATCAGTCCTGAAATAACGCGGCTGTTTTCGGTTATCTTGCCATAAATAAAACTAAATTCATCTTCCGAAATATATTTCTGGTCGAGTGCGATATAAATTTGAGAGCGAACTTCACCGCACGAACCTTTAGCGATAGATAAGAAATTAAGGAATTCCTTATTCCCGTCGCGCTCGAATCCTTCCGCGATATTTGACATTATTGAAACCGAAGCGCGGCGAAGCTGGTCGCGCAAACCAAAATCTCGGGCGAATAATTCATTCATAGAAATTCGGTAAATTTCTTTTGTAACTTCCCGCGCAATTTCCACGCTTCCAAATCTTCGAATCTCTGAATTGCAGGCATATTTTTCCTTCATTTAATAGGAAATAACAGGTATCGGCTCATCTTAAACTAAATCAACCTGGAACTTGAAACCTGGAACTTGGAACTTACAATTTGTGTCACCCGCCGAATGCCAAATACTGTTATTTAACAGCTCGTGTAAGTCGCTTTTCGGCGTTCCGTCAATTTGACCGAACCTCGTAAACGTTGGAAATACAATGGTTTTTCGCGTTTTTCGGACATATTCCCTTTTGGCACGGAGATTGTTTTAGATAGCCGTGCCTGAGACAAGGTAGAAAAAATTAAGTCCAAAAGAATTCCCAAGGAGAATGTGAAATAAAATGAAAACGAACCAAAAAGGCTTCTCGCTTATCGAACTTTTAATCGTCGTGGTTATCATCGGCATCATCGCGGCTATCGCTATCCCCAACCTGCTGGCTTCGCGCCGCGCCGCTAACGAAGCTTCGGCAATTTCCAGCCTGCGCACACTTTCCGGCGCCGAGGCTACCTATCAGACGACGCTCGGACAGGGCGACTACGGAACGCTGGCGCAGCTCAGCACGGGCGGTTTGGTCGACAGCGTTTTGGCTGCCGGAAACAAGAGCGGCTATACCTACACGGTTGCCGTGACGGCTCGCACCGCGACGACTCCGGCTCTTTACGACGCTGCGGCGATTCCGAACCAGTGGGGAACGGGCATCAGCGGCACGGGAACGCGCAGCTTTGCCACCAACGAATCCGGTGTGATTTACTCGAACCAGACGGCTGCCGCGCCGACCTTTAACCCGACAACCCGCGCAGTCACCAGCGGCTCGCCGGTCA
>DATHBC010000617.1:0-3520 GCA_035296345.1 Pyrinomonadaceae bacterium
ATGTAAATGTCGCCCGCCGGAGGCAGAAAAACCTTCTCAGCCGCCGAAGCGATGTAATATTCCTTGTTCATCCCGATTTCCATATAGGCGTAAACCGGTTTGCCGGAGGCGCGCAAATCGGCAATCGCGGCGCGCAGCTCGTCAGCCTTGCCCCAGCCGATGCCGGGAAAATTGACGTTCAGCAGAACCGCGCCGATGCGCGAATCGACTTTCGCTTTCCGCATCTGCGTCAGCAGGCTCGAAAACGACGGAGCCTGCTCCATCCCGAAGACTTTCGCCATCGGGTCTTCCGCCGAATAATCGGGCAAATCGCCCGAAACGTTCAAAACCAAAACGCTGTTGTTCGGCACGTCAGGTTTGCCGAGCGATTCCGCCAGTAAAGCGATGCCGATAATCGCTATCAAAAAGAAAACGACCAGCACGCCGCCGGTGATAAGAAGGATTTTCCCTGTTTTAGACATTGCCATTTTTTTAAAGATACTCCGAAACTAATCTCTCTTTAATCTTACGTTTGAAAAGCGGAAAAAGTTTGAATCCGTTCGGGCACAGTGCGAATCTATCTATCCGCCTGATTCTTCCCTGCCTGTTATCTTTTCGATTGCTTTCGCCGCATCTTTCTTTAGATGCTTATTCCAATTCTCTTCCAAACTATTACCTTCCGACAGTTTTTTCAAGATTGGCAAAGCTTTTATCGTGCCGAATTTACCGAGTATCTCGACATATAAAGACTGCCGGTAATAATCCTCGTAGCTGTTAATTATCGGCGGCTCTGCCAATCTGGAGAGGGCGATTTCTCCCGCCCGCGTTTTATCCAGGGCGGCGAAAATATTATTTTTCTCGAAATAGTTATGGAAGATTTCCCAGAAAACGTGCGTTCGCAAATCTTCATAACCGTTCGAGAGGCGTTTTTTGAGATAACCGGCGTGAAGCGTCCCGCTTTCTTTAATAACCGGGCGAAAATCGTTTTTCGCGTCCAATAAATTCAAAATTATGCTTCCGTCACCCAACGAGCTCGTCATGCTGACGGCGTTGCCTACTCCGCTGGTGAGCATGGCTCTGGAGCGACGCTTGACCGCTTTCGGGGCGACAAATTCCCTTTCGATATTCGATTGATAGAGCAGGTAAGCGAAACTCAAAAGCTTATTGAACTCCGCCGCCGTCAGCTTTCCATGCTCGGCGATGTAAGCATCGCTTTCGGAATATTTGGAATATTTTTTGTAAAATCCCAGAGCCGAGCCGTAAGCGAAACGCGTTACATTGACGAAATCCGCGTTTTTCTCTTTTTCAAATCTGAGCGCGATGCATTTATATTCGTAATGACCGATTTTATAAACGATGTCGAGCCGTAAATTTTCCGGCGGCATCTGCGGTTTAGTCGGAACAGCTATTTTATAAATGTAATTCTTTTCGTTCGGCGGCTTGAGTTCGTTCAGTTTTTTAATCACTTCCCGCCGCAGCGAGTTTTGCGCAAATATATTTTGCCCGCCCGCCAAGACAAACAGGGCAAGCACGAGAAACGGCACTTTGAGATTTCGCATATTTTTTATGATGTTCCGTGAAGTTATTAATGTTGTATCGGCTGGCGGCTGATTCCGGCTAAAACAGCGAGCCCTGATTTTCCAGTTCTTCGGCGTCGACGGTTTTCTGCCCGAACATTTCCCGGAATTTATTCACGCTTTCCGGCGCGAAGCCTTCGTAAAAATTGCTGAAATAAATGAAAATGTCTTTCGCTTTAAGGCGCTCGATTTCCTGCTTCCAAATCCGCAGGCTGGCGTCCTGCGGGCGGACGATTCGGTCGAACGTCGTCAAATCGCGCTCGCCCATAAAACGCACGTATGCGAAATCGGTTTTCAGTTTTCCGGCGGCGGCAAACATCATCTCGCGCGGAATCCAGCCGCCTTCGACCAGGCAAAGCGAAACTCCCGTTTTTTCCAGTTCTTCAAACGTCCAGTCGACCATCCATTCGCGGCTGCGGAATTCGACCGCGAAACGAATTTCCTTCGGCAGGCGCGCCAGAAAATTCCTTAAGTTTTGCGCGTTTTCCTTCGAGCCTTCAAACTGCGGCGGCATCTGAATCAAAACGACGGCGAGCTTTTCCTTCAAAAGCGAAATCCGCTCGCAGAATTCTTCCAGCGCGGCGTAGGATTTTTCGCTCAAGTTTCGGTCATGCGTGATTTCGCGCGGCATTTTTAAGGAAAAGGTGAAATTTTCCGGCGTTTTTTTGAACCAGTTTTCAACCGCCGACGTCGCCGGAATCGCGTAAAACGTCGAATCGACTTCGATTGTTTCAAACGCTCGCGCGTAAACTTCGAGCATTTCATTCGACTTCGTTCCGCGCGGGTAAAAAATTCGCCCGCCCGCCGCTTTCGTCGTCCAGTCGGCGTAGTTCCAGCCCTGGCAGCCGACGGCAATTTCGGATTCGGGATTTCGGATTTCGGATTGCTTTTTGTCTTTAGCCATCAATGTATTTTTTATTGTGTGTAAAGTTTTGTAAAGGTTTCGGCTAAATTGTAAGATTCGGTGTCTAATAAAACCAGCAGTACCTTCCACAATTTTAATTCCGAGGAAAAGCAGACAATGCAAAAAGTTAAGCTTCTGGTCGTTTTTCTTTTTTCTTTTTTCTTTCTGGCGAGCTTCAGCGGTAAATTCTTTTCGCCGATTGTTACCGGACAAACCGGAACGATTGCCGCGCCGACCGGCGTCAGCGCTTCGGACGGAAATTACAACAACAAAGTCGGCATCAACTGGAACGCATCGCGCGGCGCGACAAATTACCGTATTTTTCGCGGCACGACGAACGATTCGGCGTCTGCCGTCGAGGTCGGCACGACGCCCGCCGCAAATTTTTTCGACCTGACCGCCGTTCCGAATCAAACATATTTTTATTGGATTCGCGCCGAAAACGGAAGCGCGTCGAGCCTTCTCAGCCAACCTGAACAGGGCTTTCGCGCCAATGGCGCGCAGCAGGGACCGGTTGCGCCGCTTGAGCCGCCGCCCGCGCCGCCCGCTAACCCGGTGACGGCGGCAAAGGCGAATCTCGGCAAAATTCTTTTCTGGGACGAGCAGCTTTCGGCGACGCGGACGGTTTCGTGCGGCACTTGTCACCAGGCGGGCAAGGGCGGCTCGGACGCGCGCTCGGTTTTCGGTAATTCGCTTTCGACCAATCCCGGCGCAGACCTCGTTTTCGGCACGCCGGACGACGTGACGGGCTCGCGCGGCGTGCCGCAAAGTCTGGCGAGCGGCGCTTACGAATGGTCGAACGTTTTCGGTCTGCGCGAACAGGTGACGAATCGCAAATCCAATTCCTACATCAACGCGGCTTACGCGCCCCTGCTTTTCTGGGACGGGCGCGCGACCGGGACTTACCGCGACCCGCTGACCGACGCCGTCATCATTAACAACGGCGGCGCGCTGGAAAGCCAGTCGTCCGCGCCGCCCGTCAATTCGGCGGAAATGTCGCACAACGGAGAAAACTGGACGCAGGTCGCGTCGCAGATTTCAAACTCGAAACCGCTCGCGC
>DATHBC010000618.1:0-1861 GCA_035296345.1 Pyrinomonadaceae bacterium
AAGGTCGAGCTGAAAGGCTTGCCCGCCGCGACCGCTGCCGGAGCGCAAATCCGCGCGCGCGAAGGCTACACCGCGCCGTCCAATTAAAGTGAAAAAGTGAAAAAGTGAAAAGGTGAAAAAGTTTGGTTGATTATTATTCAACCGGCTTTTTCACTTTTTCACTTTTTCACATAGAATTAATTTATGGACTCGAAATTTAACCGCATCGTTTTGATGGTTTTGGACAGCGCCGGGATTGGCGAGATGCCGGACGCGGCTGAATGGGGCGATGCCGGCGCGGACACGCTCGGGCATATTCTCGAATCGCGCCCGGTCGATTTGCCTAATTTGCAGCGGCTCGGTCTGGGAAATATCCGCCCGCTCGCGGGATTGCCCGCCGCCCGAAATCCAATCGGCGGCTACGGCAAATGCGCCTTGTTTTCCAACGGCAAGGATACGACGACCGGGCATTGGGAAATGGCTGGAATCATCCTGAAAAAAGCTTTCCCGACGTTTCCGGACGGCTTTCCCGAACGCATTATTAACGAATTCGTCAGCGAGGCTCGGCTGCCGGGCGTGCTGGCAAACGTTCCGGCTTCGGGCACGGAAATCATCAAACAGTTCGGCGAGGAACACGTCCGAACCGGCAAACCGATTGTTTACACTTCAGCCGATTCGGTTTTTCAAATCGCCGCGCACGAAGAAGTGATTCCGGTTGAAAGGCTTTACGAAATCTGCGAAATCGCCCGCCGGATTCTCGACGGCGAAGACAAAGTCGGGCGCGTTATCGCCCGACCTTTCGTCGGCGCGGCGGCGGAAAATTTCAAGCGCACCGAAAACCGCCACGATTACGCCGTCGCGCCGCCGCCGGACAACCTGCTGCCGCTGCTGAAAGATAACGATTTAGACGTCGTCTGCATCGGCAAAATCGCTTCGATTTACGACTCGTGCGGCGTTACCGAAGATTTGACGGCGAAAAACAACGACCAGTCAATCGACCAGACCGTTAACGCTCTGAACGATGATTCGCGCGGGCTTATTTTCAGCAACCTGGTCGATTTCGATATGCTCTACGGGCATCGCCGCGACCCGGAAGGCTACGCTCGCGCGCTCGAACATTTCGACCGGCGACTGCCGGAAATTTTAGGCGCGATGCGTGACGACGATTTGTTAATCATCACCGCCGACCACGGCAACGACCCGACCAAAGAAGGCTCGGACCACACGCGCGAATACGTGCCGCTGCTGGTTTACGGCAAATCCGCGCGGACAAACGTCAATCTCGGAACGCGCGCCACGCTCGCCGACATCGGGCAGACGATTGCCGAAAATTTCGGCTTGCGGCTCAAGGACGGCGAGAGTTTCCTGAACCGGATTCTTTGAAATTGAAAACCGTCCCGGCTTCGTCGTATCGGAACAAAACGCGGCGACGTATAATTGCGATACGATGAAGCCGAGCGCAAATTTTTTAAAAGCGGCAGTTTACGGAGTTTTTAAATGAATTACGGTCTGGCACATTGCTTGCCCGTAAAGCGCGAACAAACGTAAAGGAGAAAAATAATGGTAGACAGATCAGACGAGCGGGGCGACGCACCGGTCAGCAAACCTATTTCCAAGGCTACATATATAATGATTGCGGCGCTGATTATATTTCTTATTATTGCCAGCGTGCTTTTCTACAGGTTTTTGAGCGCGCCGGCGGGCAATCCGTAAACTAAATCAGTCCAATCAAGAAAGGCAAAAGTAAGAAGTATTTTCTTACTTTTGCCTTTTGCCTTTTTACTTTTGCCTTTTATTTACTGCTGCTGCTGTTTCGGCAGGATTTCGTCGAGCGTTTCCAGTAAATCTTTGCCGCGCAAGTCGGGTTCGCCGCGCAGGTGGC
>DATHBC010000619.1:0-1758 GCA_035296345.1 Pyrinomonadaceae bacterium
CGGCGCGGTTTCGATGGGACGAAATCCGGCTTCGCTCGATTTGCAAATTGTGCCCGTAGGGCTTTTTTACACAAATAAAACGACGTTTCGCAGCGAGGCTCTGCTGTATTTCGGCGAGCCTTTCCCGGTTTTTCCGGTCGCGCTCGACGCGGACGGTCAGCCGCCGAAAGCGGCGGTCAGGGACTTGACGGCGCAAATCGAAGAAGCCTTGCGCCGCGTCACGCTCAACGCCGAATCGGAAGCCGCGCTTTCGACGGCGCGCATCGCCGAACAGGTTTTCAACTCGGCGACGCCCGGGGAAGAAAATCTCGCCGAACGGCTGGCGCTGCTGCAAAAGTTTGTCGCTGAACCGGGCGGCGCGGCGGGCGGCGAAAATCTGGAAAAATATCTCGCCGAATACGACAGAAAGCTCGACGCGCTCGGCATCGAACCGGAATTTCTGGCGCTCGCCGGGTATTCGAAATGGTTTGTTTTCCGTCAGGCTCTGCGGCGCTTGTGGAGGCTTTTAATTTTTTCGCCGCTTGCCGCCGCCGGCGTGATTCTGCATTTTCCGGCTTATCAAACCTGCAAGTTTCTCGCTTTTTTGCAGACGCGCAAGGGCGATTTTGATATGGCTTCGACGGTTAAAGTGCTGGCGAGCATCGTTTTAATGCCGCTGACGTGGATTGTTTTCGCGCTGATTTCGGGTTTTTATTTCGGCGGGCGCGCGGCTTGGATTTCGATTCCGTTTTCGTTTCTGTGCGGCTGCGTCGCCCTGCGCACGCTGGAAGAAATCGCCGAGCTGCGCGGCTGGACAAAAGCCATTCTGCTCTTCATCGGCAAACGCGAAAAGTTTCTGCGCCTGCTGGCGGAACGGCAAAGATTGTTTGAAAGAGTGAAAAAGTGAAAAAGTGAAAAAGTGAAAAAGTGAAAAAGTGAAAAAGTGAAAAAGTGAAAAAGTGAAAAAGTTTTGTTGAATTAATACACAACTTACTTTTTCACCTTTTCACTTTTTCACTTTTCCACTTTTAAAACCTGACTTTTTCCTCCTGGGCTTCGGACGCGCTGCGCGAGGTGCGCCATTCGCTTTCGTTTTCGTAAAAGTTGACGTCGAAAGTCAGAAGGCTTTTCACCGGCACGCCGTCGAAATCATTCGGCGAATCTTCAAATTTGACAATCGTGCCGATGCCGATAACTTCCGTTCCGAAACCTTTGACTAAATCTATGGTTTCCTGAAGGGCGCGTCCCGAACGCAGAATGTCGTCCACAATTATCGCCGGGTATACGTCGCCCTCGACGATGTACTGGCGAAACTGTCGCTTGCCTTCTTCGATTTCCGCCCAGTAAATCTGGTCGGCGTTTAAAGCCTCGCGCACGCCGAAAGCGACCATAATGCCGCCCGGGCTGGGGCTGATAATCGAAACTTTGGGCAGGCGGCTCGAAACGGTTTTGTCCATCCGGAACATGCGGCTCAAACCGACCGAAAGAATCCGCGCGTTGTCGTAATAGCGAAACGCCAGCGGCATCTGAAAATAATGCGAAGCGTGTTTGCCGTTAGGATAAACGAAATGACCTTTGCGGTAAGCGCCCGTTTTTTGCAGAATTTCCATAACCGATTCCGGCGAAGGAATTAAATTGACCATTGCTCTCTCCTCTGATGACTGGATTTGTAATAAAATTAAGCTTAGCCGAATCGGCGAGCGAGTTACAAGTTCGGTGCTTCGGCTGCGGATTGTTTTTGCTCAAGCACTTCGCGGATAATTCGCTTTTGAATGCCGC
>DATHBC010000620.1:0-3225 GCA_035296345.1 Pyrinomonadaceae bacterium
TCGACGGAGATTACCGGGTTGTCCAATTCGGACAGAACGGCGACGTGCCGGTTGCCGGCAGCTTCGACGCGGACAGAAAAACCGACATCGCCGTGTTCCGCCCGTCGGACGGAACGTGGTATATACTGCGCAGCGACGGCAGCGACTTTGTCGCCTTCAGGTTCGGTCAGAACGGCGACCTGCCTGTCAGCGCGGTAAATGCTCCTTAAAACTCTGGCTGATTTGAGCTAAAGTAAAGGCTTAGACCGGATGAAATCGATTTCATCCGGTCTTTTTAATCGGGCGGAAACGTTTATAGATGCAAAATGCAAAGTGTAAAATGCAAAATGGGAGGATTAATTTAATTCCGAATCTTAAATCCGAATATTTTGCATTTTACACTTTGCATTTTGCATTTTTACTCTCAATCAGTCATTATTTTCGTTTGCCTTCCTAGGCAAATTTACGTCTATGATTACTAAAGAAAAAATACGCAACATCGCCATTATCGCGCACGTCGACCACGGCAAAACCACGCTGGTCGACGCGATGCTCAGACAATCGGGAACTTACCGCGACAACGAGACGGTCGTCGAGCGCGTGATGGATTCGATGGATTTGGAGCGCGAGCGCGGCATCACGATTATGGCGAAAAATACTTCCGTGCACTACGGCGATTATAAAATAAACATCGTCGATACGCCCGGACACGCCGATTTCGGCGGCGAAGTCGAGCGCGTTCTGAAAATGGTCGACGGCATCGTTTTACTGGTCGACGCCGCGGAAGGCTGCCTGCCGCAGACGCGTTTCGTTCTCCGCAAAGCTCTCGAACTGAAACTTCCCGCCATCGCGCTGGTCAATAAAATCGACCGTCATGACGCGCGACCGGAAGAAGTCGTCGATGAAATTTACGATTTGTTTATCGATTTGGGCGCGGACGACCGGCAGATAGAATTTCCGATTCTCTATTCCATCTCGCGCGAGGGCGTGGCGAAAAAGGAGCTGGCGGACGATTCGAAAACTCTCAAACCGCTTTTCGAGCAGGTCATCGAAACCGTTCCCGCGCCGCACGAGCTGCGCAGCGATTCGCTGCAACTGCTGGTCGCCAATATCGATTACAACCCGTTTGTCGGCAGGCTCGCCATCGGCAGGATTTATTCGGGCGAGATTGCCAAAAATCAGGAAGTTCTCGTCTCGAAACGCGACGGCTCGACGCAGAAAACGCGCGTCAAGGAGCTATACATTTTTGAAGGCTTAGACCGCCAGACGGTCGACGCGGCGGGCGTCGGCGAAATCGTCGCGCTCGCCGGATTTGACGACATCAACATCGGCGAAACCATTACTCTGCCCGACAATCCGAAACCGCTGCCGCTGATTAATGTCGACGAGCCGACGATTGCGATGATTTTCGGCGTCAATACCTCGCCGTTTTCCGGCATCGAGGGAAAATTCGTCACCTCGCGCCAAATCAAGGAACGGCTCGAAAAGGAACTGCTCGGCAACGTCGCTTTAAGAGTCGCCGACACAGATTCGCCCGACAGCTTTAAAGTCTCGGGACGCGGCGAATTGCAGCTTTCGATTCTCATCGAAATGATGCGCCGCGAGGGTTACGAGCTTCAGGTTTCCAAGCCGGAAGTTATCACGCGCAGGCACGAAAAAACCGGCGAGCTGCAAGAGCCGATTGAACTGGTCGTGATTGACGTGCCCGAAGAATTTATCGGCGTCGTGACCGAAGCTTTAGGCAGAAGAAAAGGTCAGATGACGAAGATGATAAACAACGGAACGGGTCGCGTCCGGCTCGAATACGAAGTTCCTTCGCGCGGGCTAATCGGTTTTCGCGGCGAGTTTCTGACCGAAACGAAAGGCACGGGGCTTTTAAATACCCTGTTTCTGCGCTTTGACAAATGGCAGGGCGAAATGAAAGGACGCTCGACCGGCTCGCTCGTCTCCGACCGCATGGGCGAGGCGACGACCTACGCGCTTTTCAATTTGCAGGAGCGCGGCTCGCTTTTCATCAAGCCGCAGGTCAAGGTTTACGAAGGAATGATTGTCGGCGAAAACGCGCGCGCCGTCGATTTGGACGTCAACGCCATCAAGGAAAAGAAACTGACGAATATGCGCGCCTCCAGCGCCGACGAAGCGATGCGCCTGGTTCCGGTCAAGGAAATGTCGCTCGAACAAGCTCTGGAATTTATCGCCGACGACGAGCTGGTCGAGGTCACGCCGAAATCGATTCGCCTCAGAAAACGCGTTTTGAAGGCGAACGAAAGACCGAAAAAATAGTCAACCGGAGAAAAACGGTAAGCGGTAAACGGTAAGCGGCAATTAATAAGTTTGCAGCTTCAAAATAATGAACCTGCCGCTTACCGCTCAACACTTGCCGTTTACCGCTTTCCTCAATTTCTTCTGCACGGAACGCTAAAATTTTCTACATTTTTTCTTTCCTTCAAGCTGCCGTCTTCGGAAAAAGTAAAGCTCAAACGATGGTAATTGGTTTCGCATCTCATTCCGGCGGGCTGGCGCGTCCAGAGCGTGACGGCGACGTTTTTATCTTCATCCGTCGCGGTTTGCGGAGCCTGAAATTCCCTGTCTTTGAAATCTTCCTCCGCGTCGGCTTTGACGAGCGGATAACCGCCGAAAGACAAAAGCCCGAACTGCGTCCATCTCAGCGCGATTTTTTCGCGCCCGCCCGCGTCGGCTTTCTGCCAGCCGAGACTTTTCAGCGCCGCGCGCGAAAAATCTTCTTCTCTCGCCGCCAGAAAATATTTTTTGACAAACGCGCCTTCGAGCATACAGCCGCGGTCGTGCGCGAAAGAGCCGACCAGAATTATTTCCGGCAGCGCGGCGGGTCTTTTGATACAGCCTTTGCCGTAATTGCTCAGATTTTTGCCGCGCATTGCCCGGCGCGCCTCGTTGATGCCCGCGTCGGTCGAAAGGTCGAAGCGCGAAAAATCCTGCCCGACGGCGACGGCGCGGGAGGAAAATATCAACATAAAAATCAAAGATAAATAAATTCCGAAATTCTTTTTCAAACTGTAAAATTGCATCTGCATAAACCGCCTCATCGCATATTCATTAAATAAAGCCTTAACTTGAACGCGATTTTCGGCGATACTTGCGATGCGCGCTGAATTTTGAAATACGCGATGGCAAAAGCTGTTATGAGCAAACTCGAAGTTACAATTCGCCGCGCCGCACTCGAAGATTTGCCTTTTCTCTGGGAGATGCTTTTCGAGGCGGCAGCCG
>DATHBC010000621.1:0-3675 GCA_035296345.1 Pyrinomonadaceae bacterium
CTGCTCGAATTTTCCGGGCACATCAGCGAGGGAATGCTGCCGAATCGCTTTCCCGACGCGGGCGACAAAGCCGAATACAACACGGTCGACGCGACGCTCTGGTATTTTGAAGCCGTTCGCGCCTGCGCCGAAAAAACCGGAGATTACGCCTTCGTCCGCGAGAATCTTTACGAAAAACTCGTCGATATAATCACGCAGCATTTGCGCGGCACGCGCTACAATATTCACGTCGATACGGACGGCTTGCTGTACGCCGGAACGCCCGGCGTACAGCTTACCTGGATGGACGCGAAAATCGGGGATTCGGTCATCACGCCGCGCGCCGGAAAGGCGGTCGAGATTCAGGCTCTATGGTATAACGCGCTGAAAATTATGGCTGATTTCGCCCAAAAATTCGGCGAGGCGGAAGACAAGGCGCGTTACGAGGCGATGGCGGAGACGGCGCGCTACAGCTTTAATCAGCTTTTCTGGAACGAAGCCGGCGAATGTCTGTACGACGTCGTCGCCAACGGGCAGCGCGACGCTTCCGTCAGACCGAATCAGATTTTCGCCGTCAGCCTGCCTTTCTCGATGATTGACGAAACACGCGCGCGAAAAATCGTGGAAAAAGTCGAAGCCGAGCTTTTAACGCCCGTCGGTCTGCGCTCGCTTTCGCCGAAAGATTCTCAATACTGCGGGATTTACACCGGCACGCCTTTCCAGAGAGATTCCGCGTATCATCAGGGCACGGCGTGGAGCTGGCTCATCGGCGCGTTCGTCGACGCTTATCGAAAGGTTTTTCCCGGCGATGACGCCCGCGTTCGCGAAATTTTAGCGGGTTTTAAAAATCATTTAACGGATACCGGCGTCGGGCAAATCTCCGAAATTTTCGACGCCGACGCGCCGCACAATCCGCGCGGCTGCACGGCGCAGGCTTGGAGCGTGGCGGAAGTTTTAAGAGTATTTAAATTATGAATTTCCGGGTTATGAATTTCGTGTTTGCGATTCGACGATTCATTCGAAATTCATAAATTAAAATTCCAAACTTTCCGCCGTTTTCTGCGTATTTTCTTATTGCTTCTTTAAAAAAATCCCCGTTTTGACGCGAAAGATATTCGGCGGGCAATTTGTTGCCGTCCGCCTTTTAATTAATTTTTATGAAAAAAATATCGACCGGATTTTTACTTTTAGTTTTCATTTTCGTTCACACGGTTTTCGCGCAGGCTGACAAAGTTGACGAGCAGATTCTGGCGCGAATTCGGGCGGAAGGCTTTCAGAATTCGCAGGTTATGGAAACGCTCGGTTACGTGACGGATGTTTTCGGCGCGCGCCTGACGAATTCGCCGAATCTGAAAAACGCGCAGAACTGGACGCGCGCGAAGATGATTTCGTGGGGCTTGGAGAACGTTCAGCTCGAAGCCTGGGGAAATTGGGGCAAAGGCTGGAGCGTCGACAAATTTTCGGTCGAAATGTTCGAGCCGACCTACGACCGCCTGAATGCTTATCCTTTAGCCTGGACGCCTTCGACCGGCGGCGCGGTTTCCGGTAAACCCGTGGTGGTTTCGATTCGCTCAAACGCCGATTTCGAGAAATATCGCGGAAAATTGAGAGGCGCAATCGTTTTAAACGGTCGGTTCAACTTAAATTCGCCCGAATCGCGTTTTCAAACATTTTCAAAACGCTACACGGACGAAGAACTCGCGAGAGCCGCGCAGGCGACGAACCCGGCGAAAGACGGCGAAATCAACGGCGGCGCGACGACAAACTACTGGGACGAGGAAAAAGACTGGCAAATCAGTCTGGCGCGCGGAAAGGAAGTAACGAAATTTTTTAAAGACGAAGGCGTCGCCGCGCTGATTCAGCCGAGCAGCCGCGCAAACGGAGTTTTGAGCGCGCAAGGGTATTACGAAACCGATGCGGGCAGAAACGTTCCGACTTTCGTCGTCGCCCGCGAGCAATACGCGCGAATCGTTCGCCTGACCGACCGGAACGTTCCCGTGCGGCTGGAAATGAATCTGCAAACGCGCGTTCACGAAGATTTGACGGGCTCTAACGTCGTCGGCGAAATCGCCGGCAGCGACCCGCGCCTTAAAGACGAGGTGGTGCTGCTCGGCGGGCATTTCGATTCGTGGCATTCCGGCACGGGCGCGACCGACAACGCCGCCGGCTGCGTCGTGATGATGGAAGCCCTGCGGATTTTAAAGGCAATCGGCGCCAAGCCGCGCCGCACGATTCGCGTCGCTCTGTGGAGCGGCGAAGAGCAGGATTACGGCGGTTCGCTCGGTTACGCGCAAAAGCATTTCGGCGACCCGTCGACGATGCGGCTCAAGCCCGCGCACGAAAAGCTTTCGGCTTATTACAATCTCGACAACGGGACGGGCAGGATTCGCGGAATTTTTTTGCAGGGCAACGAAGCCGTGCGCCCGATTTTCGAAGAATATCTGAAGCCGTTTCATTATCTCGGCGCGAAAACCGTTTCCGTCTTAAACACGGGCGGCACGGACCACATGCCGTTTGACGCGCTCGGCTTGCCGGGTTTTCAGTTTATACAGGACCCGATTGATTACAACACGCGCACGCATCACACGAATCTCGACGTTCTGGAAGCCGTTTTGGAAGAAGATTTGAAAATCAACGCCGTCATCATCGCGGCTTTCGCCTATCAAACGGCGATGCGAAACGAAAAGCTCCCGCGCAAGCCTCTGCCGAAACCGCAGCCGAAATAAATAGTGTCAAACGGCATTAAAAGGCAGAGAGTTTCTACAAAAGCTCTCTGCCTTTTCTCTTATTGCGCGCTAACAAATGTTGGTTTTATTTGAGCAAAACTCTTCTGAACTTAAGTACAACTCTTCTGAACTTGAACGAAAACCTTCTGAACTTGAGTAAAACTCTTCTAAACTTAAACAAAACTAAATTGAGCTTGAACAAATCTTAGCTTTGCTTTACGTAAATCGAGTTTCGTTTAAAGAAAACTCGATTTTATGAAAGCGAAATCACATTCTTTTTTGAAGAAAACCCGTCATTTTCCTAAACTCGTTTTATGATTCGGATATGCCGGAGCAGCTTGGACACGAACATTCCGTCGCAGCGATTCAATCGAGAATTTCCGAGGTCAGGCACAATTATGTCCTAAATTAAAAATATTTTTTGTTTCCCGCGCGCCCAAAAATCTACCCTTTGATAAATGCGCCGGAATTTGCGTAAGATGTTAGAAATCATTCTGTAAGGAGTTTTTATGGCAATCAGCCCGGAACTTTTGGAAATTCTTCGCTGCCCGAAATGCAAATCGAAAGTCGAAATCAAGCCCGACCGGAGCGGTTTGAAATGCGTCAATCCCGAATGCGGTCTCGTCTACCCGATTCGCGACGAAATTCCCGTGATGCTGGTCGAGGAAGCGACCACCGAGAAATGAAAAACCGGTAATGGATAATGGAGAATGAAGATGATTTTTCCGTTTTCCGTTTTCCGTTTTCCGTTATGGTTATTGATTGGACAAAAGTTAAACGCGTGCTGGTCGTCCGCCTGCGCTCAATCGGCGATACGGTTCTGGCGACGCCTGCGCTCGACGCGCTGCGGCGATTTTTGCCCGCCGCGCGGATTGACGTTTTGCTCGAAGATTGGGTCGCGCCCGTGCTGGAAGGATTCGACGCGGTCGACAATGTTTTGAGCTTTAAAAAAGACGATTTTCGCTCGCGT
>DATHBC010000622.1:0-2127 GCA_035296345.1 Pyrinomonadaceae bacterium
CTTTTAAAAAGATACGACCGAAGACATACGGCACGTGCGCGAACGGAGAATCCAATGAAGGATTAAGACCCGATTCACCGCATATTTCGTCGACCTGCGCGCTGATATTAGAGGCAAGCAGAAGCAGCGTGATAAAAATTAACCCGCACTTAATCGGTAAAATCATTATTTAGTCTCGTCCCCTCAAAAATTTATCTGATAAAGCAGTTACAGCAGGAAAAAATATTCTAATAAGTTTTGGAAGTCAAGCAAAAATCGAAGCGCATAAAGAAAAAGCCTTGAAGTTGTAAAACTTCAAGGCTTTTCGATTAATTTACTGAAACGAATTAATATCTGCGGATTTTACGATATTTTCTCTTTTTCGGTTTCAGCTTGTAGGTGTAAAGAGCCGAGCTGCCCAAGCCGACGCCCGCGCCGATTAAAGCGCCGCGTCTGCCGCCGATGAGACCGCCGAGAATCGCGCCGCTGCCGGTGCCGACAGCCATATTGATTCTATTGCGATGGCGACGATAATAGCTCGGTTTCGCCACGCGGCGATAGCGAACTCTGCCTCTGCGGTCGACGTATCGCTGAACGTATGTCTGTGCTTCAGCGCTGGTCGGCGTGATTAGCGGCATCAAGCCCGCCACCAACACAAACATTAATAATGTCGCTAAATACTTTTTCATTTTTACTTCTCCCCTTATGAATTGTTTATTGCAAAATTAACTTTTGCAGAATGTCGATACATTGGTGTCAGCAATTAGGATGCCACTGTGGAAAAGCTAAAAATATTGAATTTATTTCCGCGAAAGGCGGACTTTTGTATCTATTTCGTGCATCAAGTGTTCTATTTGGTATGCATTTTTCGCCTGATGATTCCGATTGACAAGACTCAAATGCCCGAAATATAAAAATCGGCTCCGCTTGGTTTTCGATTTTCACTTCTTAAGCCGAATTTTTAAGGCTTAAAAGTATTTTTATCTTTATTGCCGCTGTTTTCCTGCCCGGTTTGCCCGCCGTCGGTTTCATTTTGCAGCGTCAACTCGTTTAGCTCGGAGTTTATGGTTAAGGTAAAACCTTTGCATTTCATTTCCGCGCGATTCCATTTTCTGAAGCGGAAATCCCACGAGTTGCGCGGCAGCTTGAGATTATCGGAGAGGTTTTTGGCAAATTCTTCGACCTTTTCCCAGCGGATGGCGTTTGTATCGTAATTGATTTCCAGAACGTTGAGCCGGTCTTCCTCAAACTGCGCCGTGACCTGTGAAACGTCTCTGAATGCGGCTTCGCCGCCGTTTGTGTCCGGGTAGGACGTGATGGTCGAAGAATTAGTATAATTGACCCGCCTTTCGGTCGGAATTATCCGGTCGGCGTCTCTGCGCGACATTCCGAGCCGCAGATTACGAATCGCGGGAGCATCCTTCAGCGTCAGATTACAGGCTTGAAATCCGGTTTTCTCCGGCGTTTTCGGTTTGACCGGAATCGTTTTTGTTTTCTGTTCGACCGAGCCTGCCGTTTGGCTGTCCGCTGCCGCCGGAGCCGTCTTGGTCGGCGGATTCGGCGTCGCCGTCTTTTGTTTTTCTTTCGATTCGGCGTTCGTTGTTGTCTTCGTCGTCGTTGTTGTCTTCGTCAGCGTCGATGTAGGTGTTTGAACCGTAGTTTGCGGCTTCGGCTTGGCTACGGTCTGCTGTTTCGGCTTAACTGCGGTTTGTGGTTTCGGTTTGGCTTTTGACTGGCGATTTCCGGTTGTTCCTGATTTATTCTTCGCCCGCGCGCCCGCCGCAGTTTTGGATTTGTTCTTTGTTTCGGCGGCGTTCGCCTCAGATTGCCGGGCGGGTTGTTTTTTCGGCGTATCTTTTGATTCCGCTTTACTCGCCTTTGATTGTTCGGTTTTCGTTTGCGTTTCGGGCTTTGTTTGCGTTTCGGGCTTTGGTTTCGATTCGCCCTGCGCCGGATTCGGTTTTGAATCCGGCGTCTGAGATTTTTGCTGCTCCTGCGGCTTGGCGGGAGCCGAATCCGTTTTGGCGGGCTTCGTTTCCGCTTTTGCCTTTTCCTGCTGCGTTTTTAACTGAGCCGGATTGGTTTGTTCGGTCGCGGTCTGCGTCTTCGGCTGAGCGGGCGTCGATTTACTTCTCGTCACACGGTTTT
>DATHBC010000623.1:0-1985 GCA_035296345.1 Pyrinomonadaceae bacterium
AACGCCAGCCACAGCGCCCAGGCGCGGCGATTAAGCCACAGGATGACGTTTGCCGGAATCAAAAGGGCGAGCGTGAAAATCCACAGCCCGGTCCAGTAGGTCGTGCCGTAGGAAAGGAAATTTTCGGCGATAAAATTCGGCGCAAAGCCCCTGCTTTGCAGCCATGAATAGGGAAGATAAGTCAAAACGCCCATCGCGAAAAACGCCACGGCGAAAAGTATCAGAAAAATTTTTGTCCACATATGGCTTAACCTTGTAACACAAAGTCAAAAAAAAGTTAAGAGTCGAATAAATATTCACGACTCTTAACTGGTTTCAGCGCCGGACGATAAATTTTACCGGTTCGGCTGGATGGTGATGTAACTGGTCTGACCGCCGCGCGAGATTAAAAGCAGAATCGGACGGTCGCCGGATTTTTCCAGCGCGGATTTGACGTCTTCGAAGGTTTCGACTTCCTGCCGGTTGACTTCCAGCAGCACGTCTCCGCGCTGGACGCCTTTTTCCGCCGCCGCGCCGCTCGGCTCGACGCCCGTAATCAGCATCCCGCGCGTGTCCGGGATTCTCAAGCGTCGTGCTATCTCAGGCGTCAGCGGCTGCAAGTCGAGTCCGAGCTTGCCGCCTTCTTCGGATTTTTCAGTTTCTTTTCCGTTTTCTTCCGGCGGCGAGTTTGACGACACGTCCTCGGACTTCAGTTCGTCGAGAGTCACTTTTACCTGCTGTTCGCTGCCGTCGCGGACGACCGTGAGAGTGATTTCCGTGCCGGGAGCCGTGCCGGCGATGCGATTGCGCAGGACGTTGCTGTCTTCGACTTTTTCGCCGTTGATGGCGATGACCACGTCGGCGCGCTTGATGCCGGCTTTATCCGCCGCGCTGCCGGGTTTGACATTATCGACCAGAACGCCTTTGTTATCTTTTAAGCCGAGCGCCTGCCGCATTTCCTCGTCCGGATTTTTGATGTTCACGCCGAGCATTCCGCGCCGGACTTTGCCTTCTTTGACGAGTTGTTCCATCACGGATTTCGCCATATTCGACGGAATCGAAAAACCGATGCCGATATTTCCGCCGGAACCGGGCGCGGATAGAATCTGCGAGTTGATGCCGATTAGCTCGCCGTTCAGATTTACCAGCGCGCCGCCGGAGTTGCCGCGATTAATCGGCGCGTCGATTTGCAGAAAATCTTCGAAGCTGCCGTCGCTGATGCCCGTCCGCCGCCCTTTCGCGCTGATGATGCCAGCCGTCACCGTCTGCCCGATGCCGAGCGGGTTGCCGATGGCGAGAATGATGTCGCCGACGCGCATTTTGTCCGAATCGCCGAGATTTAAAAACGGCAGATTCTGCGCGTCGATTTTGACCACGGCTAAATCGCTGAGCGGGTCGGTGCCGACGATTTTCGCGTCGAAAGTGCGGTTGTCGTTCAGCTCGATGCGGATTCTGTCAGAGCCTTCGATAACGTGATTATTCGTCAGAATCGTTCCGTCCGCGCTGACGATGACGCCCGAGCCGATTCCGCGCTGCGGTCTCTGCGGCTGCTGCGGCTGCTGCGGCATTAAATCGCCGAAAGGGTTGTCGAAAAACGGAACGCCTCTCTGCTGCTGCGGTTTGGCTTTTTGCTCGACATTGACCATCACGACCGCCGGAGCGACGCGGTCGACAATATCTGCGTAACTCGTCCGCGAGCCGTCGCCGAGCACCGGCGCGGGCGGCGCCTGGGGTTGAATTTGCGTCGGGGCGCTCGGAATTTCTTCGGAAACGCCCGACCTGCAGCCCGCGAGCGTGAAAAGCGAAAGCGTGACGAATGTGAAAATTAGAAATAATCTGCCTGGTTTGAACATTTTAACCTCTTAATCTTTCAAAATAAGCTTATATGAATTTTACTTCAAAGCCGAAAAATATTGAAAGCGTGAATTACTTTTAGATTTACCCAATTTCTTACGAGCATCGAGCCGGAATTGTTCGACGCAATTTGAAAAAAATCAGCCGCAGAA
>DATHBC010000624.1:0-2610 GCA_035296345.1 Pyrinomonadaceae bacterium
CGATTATTTTGGCGGAGAGCTTGGTTAAATCGCGATTCAGCGCAACGTCCGTAATCGGAAGCCTTTCGACGTCTCTGACGAGCTCGTCGATTTGAAAGCTGGAAACCTGAAAGCCGAAATAATCGGCGGCGATGTCCTCGATTAAGTGCGCTTCGTCGAAAATGACGGCGGCGTAATCGGGCAAAACGCGCCCGTATTCGTTGCCGCGAATGTTTAAGTCGGCGAAGAACAGATGATGATTGACGATGACGATGTCGGCTTCTTCGGCGCGGGCGCGCATACGGGTGATAAAGCAGTTTTCAAATTCGGCGCATTTCTGCCCGATGCAGGCTTCGCCCTTGGCGTTGATGTCGCGCCAGTAAGAGAGATTTTCCGGTAAATCCACGAGTTCCGCTTTATCGCCCGTTTCCGATTCGCGCGACCAGCGCGCGACTTTCTGAAACGAGTCGAATTCGTCCAGGCTTTCCAGAATCGGCTGCGTTTCCGCTTTTCGGATGCGGTGCAGGCAGGCGTAATTCGAGCGCCCTTTCATATACGCCGCCGTAAATTTTTTCGGCATAATCTTTTGCAGAAACGGGATGTCTTTTTCCATTAATTGTTCCTGCAAATTTTTCGTGCCCGTCGAGATGACGATGCGCTTGTTTTGTCCGAGCGCGGCGGCGATTGCCGGGACGAGATAGGCGAGCGTCTTGCCCGTGCCGGTTCCGGCTTCGACGATCAGATGCTTTTTTTCTTCGAAGGCGCGCAGGACAGCCGTCGCCATTTTTATCTGACCGGGACGAAATTCGTATTCCCTGTGATATTTTGCAATGAGTCCGTTTTTTCCGAAAATTTCTTCCATTTAAATCTTTTTCCTGAAATTTTTTACTTTTCCCGCTTTTGATTTGACTATACCGTATCTTTTTGATATACCTAGAGTTTGCAAATCACCTTTGTTCTTATTATAGCTAAGTAAGGTACTCTGCCGTGCTTCACGAACAACGACCACGGGAACAATACTTAGCTGCCAATCATAGCAAATTGTAATCATAAACGTGCTCTGTGTCGAAGAAGTTTTTCGATGCATTTTATTTATACAAATTCTGTCCTTATTTTTAAGGTTATAAATCTTACGCTACATAAAGTAGTCAGAAAAAATCCCCTTTATAAGCTTTAGGAGGCTTAAATGCAGAAAAGTTCTACACGAGGAAGAGTGGAAACCCGGCGCGGCGTCTGGTTCGGTCTGTTCGTTTTAGGATTGGTCGCGGCTTTGTTGATACTGCCGTACCAGTTCCGTTCCGAGGCTGGTTCGGCTCAAAAGAAAAATTCACAAAGCGGATTAATCGAGAGAACCGGCAGCCACGAAGATGGTCTGGAAAACTACGACATCCGCGCGGACAAATCGGCGTTTGAAAAAATCGCCGGATTCCGCCGGAGCCTCGCGAGAGGCGCGGCGGACGTCGCCGACATCAGAGACGAATTCGTCAAAGGCGAAGCAGCCTTAAAACAGCGCGTTCCGACCCTGAAAGTCGAATACAACTCCGACATCCGCACGCCCGAAGTCGTCGCCCCGGACGTCAAACAGGGACGCAATTTTCTCACCGGCGCTTCCGCCGTGAAACGTTCGGAAATTCTCCGCAATTTTGCCAAAGAAAATAATTCGCTGATTGGCGCGTCCGACGCTCAAATCGACACGCTGAAAGTGACGGCTGATTACACGAACCCGGACGGCAATCTTTCGTTTGCCCATCTCGAACAGTTTATCGAAGGCGTTCCGGTGTTTCGCGGCGAAATCAAAGCCGGATTCACGCGCCGGGGCGAGATGATTCGCGTCATCAACAACCTCGCGCCCGGTCTCGATTACAACCGTCTTTCGAACGATTTCGGCGACCCGCTCAACGCGGTGAGAAAAGCTGCAAGCTATATCGACGTCGACGCCGATTCTTTGAACCTGGCGCGCAGCGACGCGGCTTCGGACAATCTGAAAGTGACTTTCGGCACGGGCGATTCGGCAACGACCGCCGAGAAAATGTATTTCCCGACCGAGCCGGGCGTCGCGGTTCCCGCCTGGAGAGTTTTAATCTGGCTGCCGGTCAATGCTTATTACGTTATCGTCGATGCCGAAACGGGCGCGATGCTCTGGCGCAAAAACATCACGGAAGACCAGACGCAGGCGGCGACCTACAGCGTTTACGCCAATCCGAACGCGATGATTAACGTCGCCGACAGCCCGTTTGCCTTGACGCCGGGACCGACCGCGCCGAACGGCACGCAGGGCGCGGCGATTCCGCGCACGAGCGTGACGCGCATCGGAAACGAAGCTCCTTATACCTTTAACAATAACGGCTGGATTAACGACGGCGGCGACAGAACCGACGGCAACGCGATTCAGTCCGGTCTCGACCGCGACGGCGTCGACGGCGTCGACGCAAACAGCGAAGCGGTGAACGCGAGCCGCAACTTTACTTACACATACACACCGTTTAACCCCAACACGAATACGGGCGAAGCGCCTGTCGCCGTGCCGCAGACTTATCCGGGAAGCCAGTTCCAGCAGGGCGGCATCACGCAGATGTTCTACATTGCCAACTGGTATCACGACGAATTGTATCGCCTGGGCTTTACCGAACA
>DATHBC010000625.1:0-8501 GCA_035296345.1 Pyrinomonadaceae bacterium
AGCTGTTGATGCGATACCACGAGCCGTTTGAAGGACGAAAAACGGTCAAATCGGTTTTCAAATCGCCGTCGAAATCGCCGCTGACGGGCATATCGCCGTTCGCGCCGAACTGAATCGCCGTAAAGCCAGCCTGACTTCGGAGCAGATACCACGTGCCGTCGGTCGGTCGCCAGACGACCAAATCGGCTTTGCCGTCGCCGTCGTAATCGCCGGGCACGATTTTATCGCCGCTCGCGCCGAACTGGACGGCGGTAAACGAATTATTCGAGCTGTTCGAGATATACCAGCTCCCGGCGGAAGGGCGAAAAACCGCGATGTCGGATTTCGCGTCGCCGTCGAAATTGGAAATGCCCGTCCCGGCAAAAGCGCTGCGCGAAGTCGTGTAGATGAAATCGCCGTTCGGTCCGCCGTCGCTGTTGGCGGCGTTGCCCGCCGCGTAAAATCCGACGCGACCGACGCGCGTCGCCGGAGCCGTCCACGTAAAATTCCAGGTCCTGAAACCGAACTGCGTCGGAACGATGCCGTCCACCGTGTGCATCACGTAGCGGCGCGTGTTGCCGCCCACAATGCCGTCGGCAAGCTGCATCTGCGGCGGATTTTGCTGCGGCAGCGTGAAAGTGCCGACCTGCCTGCCCTGACCGTCAATCGCCGTCAGTTGAAAACCGAAAATGACGCCGGTTTCCTGGCTGGTCGTGACTGTAATCGGAACAACCTGATTCGGGCGGTAGTTGGCGGGAATGCCCGAGATAGTGATGCCGCCCATTCCCGAATTGACCGGATTATCCGTGTGACAGGACGTGCAGCTGGCTTCGCCCGGCGCGCCGGTGCTTCCCGGCGTCGGACCGAACGCCGAAGCCCTCGCCCTGTTAAAATTGTTAAAAAAACCGAAAAAACCTATGGCGGCTATACAACCGACCAAGCCGATGACGGAAAGTTTCAGCCAGACCAGCTTTCGAGTTTGCATTCTCTTTCTAAACTCCTTCGTGCTTCAAAAAATTATATCGGGATAAAACGAATGTCTGCTTGACGCGACGCGCCAAACCAAAGTTTAAGAATTTCGTATCCATCTAACGATAGATTTAACGCCCGGGAAAGTCAATGAAATTTATGACAGTGTCGTAATCTTGCGGTGCTATACTAAGGGTTGTCTCAAAAACGACCCTTTTTGAGACTCCCTGACCTGATAAAGCTTTTAGGATTTTTATGCTGGTTTGGAACGAATACGATTTTGTTGAATGCCTGGGCGTTTTGCCGGAAGTCGGCGATTATGAAACTTCGCACTTCTACAAAGTCGAAAAGGAAGGGCTGCGGCTTGAATTGAAGGTAGAACAATATGACGGCGATATTCACATTGAGCTGTTTCGGGAAGGTTTAGAACCGTCGGTTTTTTATATGCGAATGCTGGATTGTCCCGGCGCGAGATATGTGAGGGATTACGGCAGAGACTATCTTGAGTTAGCTGCAACGAAAAGCTTCGGCAATCGTTACGACGGCGAGTCGGTCATTCCGTTTGGCGTTCGTTTGACGGTAACTCCGCACATTAGAATAGAACTTTTTTAAACTTTTCAAAAACGCCCCTTTTCGAGTCAGCCGAGAGCCGCCCGAAAATGTCTCATAGGTCATACGTTTTTGAGGTTGGCGTGTTTTGAAGTGCTGCCGCGCGCCTCTTGTTGATTTTTTTACTTTATCTTCAGAACGCATAATTTTCGCGTTTCTCGACAGATTCATTGCGGCAAATTCATCCGCCGCAGCAAATCCCGAAAGCGCGCGTCCGCACGAAATTTTGATCCATTTCGAGCGTTCGGCGCAGTTCCGCCGTCGCCTCGTCGTAGCGACGCGCAAAGTAAAGGTTCTTTATTTATAAATTGTAATCTGAAATAAACCGTCAGCAGGTGACGTCCGGCAGCGGACATCCGAATCAAGTCTGAATGCGGTTACTTTCCGCTTAAAAATAGTTTTTCGACCGCCGCTTTAAGAGCAGTTCCGTGCAGATTTTTGGCGATGACCTTTCCTGAATTATCAATCAAAACATTTGCCGGCAGGGAAGTAACCGCGTAATCGAAAGTCGCCGGCGTCTCAAATTCCTGAAAGGTCGAAACATTCGTCCAGATTCTTTTATCCTGCTCGATTGCTTTTAGCCAGTTTTCTTTTCCCGATTCCAGACCGACGCCGTAAATCTCGAAACCTTCCGGCTTGAATTTTTGATAAAGCTCGCCGAGCAGGCGGCTTTCGCGGCGGCACGGCGGGCACCAGCTGCCCCAGAAATCAATCAGAATGTATTTTGCATTGATTGAGCTGAGCGGCACGATTTCGCCGTTTTTATCGGGCATTTTGATTTCCGCGACTCGTCCGCCGATTCTGTTGGCGGCGACGGCTTTTACCTTTTCATTGATTCTGACGGCAATCTCCGTATTCGGGTGATTGGTTTCGAATCGTTTGGCTAATTCCAGCAAAAAGGGAATGTTTTTCTCTCCGTCCCAGCGAATCGAGGTCGGATAAATCGCCAGGGAAGTTCCCATTTCTTTTTTAATAAATTCAATCAGTTCGTCTTTGTGCCGGTCGTAATTTTCGATTTCAAGCCCGGCAAGATAGACTAATTTCGAATCGTTTTCGGGCGCGCCTTTTTCCTTCAATTCCTTGATTTGATTGCGGACGGAAACGACCAGCCGGTTGAGAGATTCTTTTCTGAATTTTTCGTAAGCCTCAAGTTTTGCGGTGTCTTCCGAGCCGGTTACCTGCAATTGACCCGAACCGGCGGCGTCGCCCGTGATAACGATATTCTGATTTTTTTCGACGGCGAGCATGACCGACTTTTTATCGTTTATTTTTAAACTGTAAATGTGCGGCGGCAATTCTTTTTCAAACTTGAAACGCCCGTTTCCGTCAACCGGAATTTCAGCGATAACCCTGCTTTTTTTGCGATTGACGTCTTCTTCCAAAATCAGTTGCAGCGTTCCCGCGGGCAGATTTTTTATCTCGCCCGAGATGCTGTTTTTTGCCGGCGTTTTTGTAGCGCAGCCGATACCGAGCGAAAGAAACAGCAAAATCGGGAAAAGGAAAGATTTAGTTTTCAGCATTGTTTTTTGCCTTCCGCCGATAGCGAAATCTATCGGCGGCAGTATTGTTTAAAAGGAAATTAATTGATGTCTTTGCCCGCCTTCAGCTTTTCAATCATCGCCTGAACCGCTTGTTTACCGGCGTCGTTCGGCGCTAAGGGCAGAGCCTTGTTAGCAAATTCCAAAGCTTTTGCGTATTCGCCGCCGGCGGATAATCCTCTCGCCATGCCTACCAGCGCCGCGAAATGATTCGGATTTTTGTCGTAATTAAACTGAAAAACCTCCATCGCGGCTTTCAGGTTTTTCGCCGCTAAAAGCTGTCTGCCTAATTGCTGAAGCTGGACGACGCTGCCGAACGGCAGCGCGCTTTTGATAACCGCCGCCGCCTCGTCCGGTTTGCCGAGTTTATCGAGAATTGCCGCTCTGGTCGAAAGCGCGGGAAATGAAGTCGGGTCGCCCGGAAAATTCGGAGCCGTTGCCTTTGTTGCCCATTCGAGTCCTTTTTCCAGTTGGTAATTATTCTGCAAAGTCCAGCTTGCGGCGATGTTTAACGACTGCGATGTAAAGCTGCGCGGATTTTGCGATTCGGCGACGAAAGCATCGAATTGCTGTTTCAGATAATCGACTTCGACCTTGAAAGGTATCGACAGTTTTTCCCACGAAAGAGCGATGACCGCCGAGTTCGGCGTCGGCTCTGAAAACTCGTATTTCAGATACTCGACGCTTTTCTCAATCGGCTGCGGCTTGACTTTGACGCGCAGAACGTCTTCCTTCTCGTCGTAAAAAAACGAACCCCACGCGTCCGACCTTCTGGAAAAAATAACGATGCTTTCGAGCGGGTCATAAGCGATAAAAAAACCGTATTTTCCTTTCGGCAGAGTTTGACCTTCGATTTTTACGTCGTTATCGAATTCGATGACGGTATTTTCGTTTGCGCCTGCCCGCCACGGCGCGGGCTTGCCGTTTCCGAATCCCTGGTCGATAAAGCCTTTGTGAACGATTTCGCCCCAGATTTTCCCTTCGCGTCCCTTTACCGCCGGGCGATGATAAGTAATCGTGACCTGCGTCAAACCGACTTGCTCGGAAACCGACGCTTTTTTCGTGTAGCCGTTCGGAACCGCCGAGTTATACGGCACTTGCCCGTGCGACGGAACGGCAAACAAAATGACTGCCAGTAAAAATAAATAATTTTTCATATTTTTGAATGTCCTGTTTTTTAAATTCGACAATGCGCGGCGAAACTGCCGCCCGACAAATTTAGGGTAATGAACGGCGTTCCCGACAAAGCTGCCGCTTCCGCGTCACGCCCATCAAATTATCGGGCTGTTATCTTAGAAATATTTACCCTTTAATGCGTCAATAATTATTTTGTGGTCCTCTTCATCGTGTAATCCTGAGACTGTTATAATTGCTGCCATTCCGACATCTTTCACAAAAATCGGAATCGAACCGCCTCTTGCAGCAAAATCCTTCCCGTCAAGTCCGAATGTGGTTTCTAAAGTCATGTTTCCTTCTTTTAAATCATTCTTTACGCTCAAAGAACTCTGTTCGAGTTGTTTAACCACATTTGCTTTTCGTCTGAGCCAATTGTGTTTGTCCATTGGAAGTCCGTCGCCGATGTATAAGAAAACCGTATGATTCAGCCGGCTGATTTCCACGCCGATGGTTTGGTTTCGACTTTTCGCTAACTCAACAATCGCCAAGCTCATTTCAAGAGCCAATTTATTAGTAAAGTTTTGTAATTCTATCTTTTTCAGCACTTCTTTTTTTTCTGTTTTTATTTGTCCCATTGCAGTCAAATTAACCACTAACAGCATAACTGCCAATAAATTCTTTTTCATATGATTTGATGTTTATGCAATGCCGATACATTAGCCCGGTCAGCATTTTTAAAAATAAATTATCACTTCTTACTTTTCAGGTACTTCAAAGGACTTTCAACCGTAAAAAAATCCGACTCTTTCGCCAGTTGATTGAGAAGTTTATTGTGTCCCGCGCCGTAAACGACGAGGATTCGGTCATCCATCGAATCGTTGAGTCTGATGATGTTGGTGAGAATCACCATATTTCTGCGATACCACCACGAAAAATAACCTGCTCCGACGTATTCTTTACCGCGCCCGATTCGCATTAGGTTGAAGTAAACTTTGTGGTCTTTTTCCATTCGTTCCGGCTGGTTCATAAAAATCAGTTGGTCGATAATCGGCAGCGGGAGGATTTTTGCGGCTTCCGCATCTACTTCCTGTTTCAGCTTTTGATTAACACCTTTAAGAAAACTGTCCAACTCGGCGTCTTTGGGGGCATACTTTATATAATTGATGGAAGGATCGTTCCAGAAATCACTCCAATCAACACAGTAAACCTTTTTAAGACCTGACTCTTTTGCCAGGCGAAAACCTATCTGATCGTTTTCGTTTTTGGAGAGCTGATAATTTCCTGCCAGATATTTATCGTAATTTTCCTGAGTTTTGGCGTCGGCTTCCGGGTGGTCGCATTCCAGAACTATCTTGGTCGGTTTGAAATTTTTCAGCTTTTTGACAAGTTCAGCCATCTGCCTCTGTCGTTCGGGAGTGGTAATATCGGCGACTTTGGGATTTACTACATTATTTCCGGGAGTTCCCATATGATAAGTTCCCAGAATAACGAGCGTCGGTTTCGTCCTGGCGTCCTGGTCAACAATGCCGATTTGAGCTTTTACGGCAAACGTTGAAAGAAAAAGAAAACAAAAAACGAACAGAAAGAATTTTTCGCGCAATTTCATAAATATTTCTCCAATTAAAACCTTTACTGAGAAAACACCGCAAGAGTTATTTTTATGACGCAACTATTCAGTTAAGACGAACAAAACGAATAATTTATGCAACCCACTCTCGAATATTTGTGCAAAGTTTTGAAATTCGTAATTGATTAAAAGACCGCCGCTTTTGAGGGCAAGCGGTCTTTTGTTGAAATCAAACGAACCCGGATTTTAGAATTCGGCGTTTTATCTAAATTCCGAAAAGCCCTCGCTGTAAACAGGCAGCTCGACCTGCGGTTCTTCAGGTATTTCTTCTCCGGGTCTTTGGTCGCCGGCTTGCCCGAAATCAACGTGGCGTGACGTTTGCGTCGCGCTTTGAAAGATGTGCCAGCGATACTGTTGGTTTCCTTCGGAGAGCCTTTCCCGGGAGACAAAATCGGTTTTGCCGTCGCCGTCATAATCGCCGAACAGAGGAAAGAAGGCATTCGAAGCAGTTCCCCACGCTATATAATACATCTGTCCGTCGGAGCTTCGGCGGACAAAAAACGTCTGTTTTCCGTTCACGCCGCGTATTACCATCGGGTCTTGTTTACCATCGCCGTCAACGTCAATCTGGAAGAAAAAGTATGGAGAGTCGGTAGCGGGATTGCCCCACTGAAACACCTGCAATTGTCCGTCAGAGCTGTTGCGAACATACCAGCTAATTGGTCCGTTTGCTCCGTTCTCGGCGCGAGTAACGCATAAATCAGCTATGCCGTCGCCGTCGTAATCGCCGACTACCGGAATATCTCCGAATTGTCCGGGTCTTCCCCAATATTCGTAGCGGGGATTGCCGGTTGAGCTTTCGATGATATACCAAACGCCGGTTGTGCGGCGGAAAACAGCAACGTCCTGCTTGCCGTCGCCGTCATAATCTGCGGGGACGAATCTATCCGTGCCGGTAGGCGGAAACTGTCCCCAATTTACGGCGCGTATTGAATTGGTTTCGCTTTGCAGGATATACCACGTGATGACGTTGTTTGCATCGAGGTTCCACGCCACGCGGTCGGCTCTGCCGTCGCCGTCGAAATCGCCCACATTATTGACAATCCCGTCGCCTCCCCTGCCGACCGGAATAGAAGCGGTGAAATTGTTTTCTAAACTGTTTAATGTATAGAACGTGAGGTTTGATTGGCGATAAACGACGAGGTCCGAGCGCCCGTCGCCGTCATAATCGGCAGGTATATTAACTCGTTTGACCTGCCCGCGAATCTCGCCGCCCGGAAAATTCGAGGTGTGAATGTTGACGTACCATTTATTTGAGCGCAGTTCGGCGACTTGCGCGGGCGTCGTGGCAAACGTCCGCGGACCGATGGTGCCGGTTGTGCCGCCGGTAAAAGAAAGGTCGAAACGAATTGGACCGTTAACGCCGACCGGTCCGTTATCGTGAATGTGTGCTCCGACCACATTTGAAGTTAAATTTCGATACCTGCACTCGACCGAAATCTGCGTTTCGCTTCCGTTAAGCGTGACGAAACAAGTGCCGCTGCCGGGCGAATTGTTCGCCGGAACTTCCTGTCTGCCGTTTAAGTAGACGGAAAATTGCGGCGCCGCCGCCGCCGTTATCGAAAAAATCATTGCCGACAAAATGATTGCCGGCGTTAAGAAAATTTTTCTCTGCATTTCTCTTTATACTCCTTAAGTCTTGAACTATTGACTAATGTTAGGTTTTAGAACGAAATTAAAACGCTCATCTTCTTACGGGAATTTTCCTGTTATTTAAAGAAAGAAATTATTCTTACTCACAGGCTTAATTCGTATTCAGTAAACCGAGGTTGATGTTTTGACCTTAGAGGTTATTTCTTTAAGTGATTCACGTTCATGAAGCAGCCGTTTGGTCAATGTTTTTAATGATTCAACTCGATTTCCGACCGGTTTGAGATTTTTCGGATTTTCTGAAATAAGCTCCGAAATCCTCAAACTCTTTTTGCTCTGAGACAACTATTTATTAATTCATCTCATCTTTTTTAATGCTAAAATAAACATAAAGATCTTAGACAAATCCGCGGCGCTTCGAGATTTTGGTAACGAAAGTGGATGCGCTGATTTTCCATCATCGAACGAATCGCCTCGACGCTGTGCCCGGTCAGCAGCGCCGCTTGCTGAAGCGGCAGCATACTGACTTCCCGCCCGCAGCCTGCGCACCAGGCTCGAACGAAAGTTCGCTTTCGTTTGATAATGAAGATTTCGCTGGTTTCGATAAAAACTTCCGTTCGGGTTTTTGCCATTGATTTCCTTTTTTCTCTAAGCCCGCCGCGCGGCGGGATTTGTCCGAGATGTTTAAATATTTTGAATGAGGAAAACCAAAGTGCGCTGTTGCTGTCTTGCAAACATTCACCTAACCGCAAATTGTGATTGTCTCCCTCATCCGTAACCGACGATAAGAAACTTTCGCCTTGAAAGTCTTGAAAGTTACGTGAAAGTTACTTTGAAATTTTTATGAAAGACTTTTGAAATACGCTTATGAGCAACAAAACATTACCCTTTTTTAAATTCGACGATTTCTATTTGGACATTGATGAGCGATGCCTGACATTTCAAGACAAGCCGGTTTCGATGACTCCAAAGGCTTTTCAAACCCTGGTTGTATTGCTGCGCGAAAGCGCACGAGCGAGCCGCGCGAACGAAAAAAAAGATGCAAGATCCCACCGGATTTATTAAATTGAACT
>DATHBC010000626.1:0-4667 GCA_035296345.1 Pyrinomonadaceae bacterium
TTTTGTTTTTCTGTGAAAAAATTTAAAGTCTTCCACCTGATTGATAATTTCGAGTGGAAGACTTTGAATTTTTTCGATTAAGGCGGAGTTTTGCATTTTTACCGATTAGCTTCCGGCAAAAGCTCGTAATTGCCCATCTGGCGATTGTGCGAGTCGAGCGTTCCCATCGCGTCGGCGGTGGCGTCGAGCATTTGTTTGGTCATGGCGATGGAATCGGAAAGCTGTTCGAAATCGAGCAGCGAGAATTTATCGGGCGTCGACATCGTGACGATTTCGTCGTTCAGATAGCCGAAAAAGTTTTCGATTGACTGAAGCTGTCCTTCGACCAGCTTGACGCTTCTTTCCAGCTCGTCAAACGAGGCGAGGCGGCGTTTCAGAATTTCCACGTTCGTCTGCTGCACGCGTTTCGTTTTTTCGTCGGGCGAGCTTTCGGCGGCGCGAAACGCCTGCGCCAACTGGTTGTGAACCGCCTGGCGGTTGATTGATTTCAGGTGCTGTTTGCGCCGGCGATAAACGTCGAGCAAATCGACGAAATCCTCCCAACGCTGGTCGAGCGACGTCAGGTTTGACGGCAATTCCTTCGCGCCCGCGAATTTTATATAATTTTTCTTAATCTGCTCTTTCTGCCATTTCAGATATTCGACCGCTTCGCGCTCGCGCGGGCTGAAGGATTTAATCAGCTTCTCCCGATTCGATTTATGCAGCGCGATGAGGCGTTCTTTCTCGCGGCGGTCGACCAGACGGCGATAAGTCGGCAGAACCGGCACGACGACCATATAAAAAACTTCCAGCAGCAGCGCGATAAAAAGCGGAATCACCGAACCGGTATAAGCTGCCGCCACCGCAAAGCCCGCCAAGCCCCAGAAATTAACGGGTTCCTTGATTGCTTCTTTGGCGTATTTTGTGTTGAATCGGTTAAATTCCTGCTGATATTTCGCTAAGTCTGCCATATAGAAAAAGTTAAATTCCCGCCGCCGTCTTCGTTGCCGTAATCCTCAACTTTGATTTTGTTTCCGCCGATGCGGTTGCATTACTTATTTCGCCCGTTATTTATTTCCGGCGTTATTTCCTTCGTTCAGAAAAAACTGGTTCTGGTTGTCGGAATTTCTGTTTTCCGCCCCGGGATTGCCTGCGCCGAGCTGGTTGCCCGCCGAGTTTGAAGAGCCCGCGCCGAGCAAGCCCATCGATTGTTTGTATTCGAGCAGTTTGTCCTGCAATTGAATGTCCATCGCCTCGCGCTCGATGTCCTGCATCTGCGAGTCGACCGAAGAGGAGCCGAGCTGCAATTTCGCCTCGGCTGCCGCCACGCGGCGGTCGATTTTTTCGCGCATCTCGTTGAAGGTCGAAGCATCGTCGCCGATGTTGAAAGTTTCCATCGTCTGCGCGAGCTGCTCCTGCAATTTGGCTTGCTTGGCGGCGCTGATGAGCTGCATCGCTTCGGCGGTGCGCTTTTTCATATTCAAAACGTAATTGTCGCGCGCTTTCAAAGCCTGTTTGGAAGCAACCGAAGCGTGTTCGAGCTGCGCGGATGTGCGTTCCAAATCAATTTGCGCCTGCTGGAGCTGACCGATGTAAGCGGTGGCGATGTCGTCGCGTCCCATTTTCACCGACGCTTTGATTTTCGAGTCGAGCTCGACGACCTGATTGGCGAGATTTTCCTTGTTTTTCGCCAACAGACGTTCGGTCGCCATCACCTGCGCCACCGAGTTGTTCAATTCCGGCACGCGGTCGCGCATGTCCCGAATCGTCTGCTGGAGAACCAATTCGGGATTTTCCATCTTGTCCAAAGCTGCGCCCGTGTTCGCGCGAAAGATTCTTGAAATTCTTTGCCACAATCCCATTTTAAATATCTAGCTCCTGATAAATTTGCAATTAAAAACCTTATAGCCAAATTGCGTACGACAACCTCTAAGTCAAAGTTGCATTTTCCCTTCCAAGTATATAGTAAACCCGAATTATTGAATAGTGAAATCTTAACTCAATGCAAAATGCAAAATGCAGAATGCAAAACTAAGACGCACCTCGATTTCGCGCTTTGCCTGGTGCGTTTTCGAAGCCTGCAAGTTTTTCCAACCGGGCGCGTTCACCATTTGACGCGGGTTTTGAAACGCTAGTTTGAAAATAAAATTTAAGGTAAGATGAAGGCGCGAAAACCCCTGCTCGGAATTTGCGCTTTCAAAAGGTTTATCGAAGGATAGTTTATGAGAAAAACGGTTTCTTTTTTATTGATTTTTGCCATTTATCTGGGAATGTTTGCGCCGCTGGTTTCGCAGGTCAACGCGCAGCGAACCGCCGGCGGAAAAACCGTCCAAAATTATATGAGTGAATTACCGGAAGGATTAAAATTTCGCCTGAGCGAAGGCGTCGAAGGCGCGGAAAACCGCGAGAAACAGCCGGCGACAAAAGGCGACGCTTTGACCGAAGGCGAAACGTCGAATCTTTTAAAACGGATTCCCGAAATTAAACCCGACGACGCCGACCGGAAGGATTTCAACAAGCGCGCCGGAACCTTGCCGCCGCCGAAAACCGGCAAGATGATTCCCGTCAAATTTCCCGCGCCCGAACAGCGCGACCCGCTGAACGTCGACGCCGGCAAACAGCCTTTGCAGGTTTTGCGCTTCTCGCCCGAAGGCGAAATCTCGCTCGCGCCCGACCTGAGCGTGACGTTTTCGCAGCCGATGGTCGCCGTCGGCTCGCAGGAACAAGCCGCGCAGACAATTCCCGTGCAGTTGACGCCGAACGCCGAGGGAAACTGGCGATGGCTCGGGACAAAAACCCTGATGTTCGACACGACGAAGCGATTTCCGATGGCGACCAGATTCACCGCGCGCGTTCCCGCCGGAACGAAAGCCGCGACCGGGCAGGTTCTGCAAAAGGACGTGACGTGGACTTTCACCACGCCGCCGCCGAAAGTCGAGCAGATGATTCCGGCAAACCAGACGACGCGGCGCGACGCGCTGATGTTCGTTTCATTCGACCAGGAAATCAACCCGGAAGCCGTTTTGAAAACGATTACCGTCACGGGCGGCGGGAAAAAACTGCCCGTCCGGCTGGCTACGCCGGAGGAAATCGAAAGGGACGGCGGCATCGCTTATTACGCGAAACAGGCGCAGCCGAAACGCTGGCTGGCTTTTCGCGCCGTCAACGCGGAAGGCGCAGCCGAAAACGCGCTGCCCGGCGACGCGGCGATTGCCGTCACGGTCAACAAAGGAACGCCGTCCGCCGAAGGACCTTTAACTACAACCAAAGACCAGAGTTGCAGTTTTCGCACGTTCGGCGCGATGCGCTTTACGGGCGGCTATTGCGGCTGGCGCGGCAACAAAACCTGCTCGCCGTTCGAAACCTGGTATCTGGAATTCAGCAACTCGATTGACGCGGCGAATTTCGCGAAGGAAATGGTCAAAGTCGAGCCCGCCGTCGAAGGCTTGAACATTTATCCGAGCGGAAATTTCATCTACTTCGAAGGCTACAAGAAAGGCAGAACGACTTATAAAATTTCGGTCGATAACCGCTTAAAGGACATTTACGGGCAAAATTTAGCCGCGCCCGCCGCGGCGACCATCACGGTCGGTTCAGCCGAGCAGAATCTTTACACGCAGGGCGGAAACTTCGTCGTGCTCGACCCGACCGCCAAGCCCGCATATTCGATTTATTCGACCAATTACCGCACGGTTCGCGTGAAAATCTACGCCGTCCAGCCGACCGATTGGTATCAGTTTCAGCGATACGCGCGCTATATAAACTACGACGACGGCGCAAAGAAGCTCGCGATGCCGGGCAGACTGGTTTCGGAAAAGGTCGTCACCATCGAAAACAAGCCGGACGAAATGGTCGAAACGCGCATCGACCTGGCGGAAGCCTTAAACGAAGGCTTCGGTCACGCGATTGTCGACATCGAGCCGACCGTGCGCCGCGATAAATACGACAGGACGCGCATTCTGGCGTGGGCGCAGGCGACGCAAATCGGTCTGGACGCTTTTGTCGATAATCAGGAACTGGTCAGTTTCGTAACGGATTTGAAAACCGGAAAACCGCTTTCTGGCGTGGATGTTTCGATTTATCCGAACGGAAAAGCCGCCGGCGGTCAGCCGTCGGCGGTCAGCGAAGAAAAAGAGCAAACCGTCGCTCAAAGCTGGTGGGGCTGGCTCTCAAATTGGGGCACGCCGGAAGAATCCGTTAATAAGGAAACCGAAGCCGTCGAGGAAAACGGCGAGGCGACGAAAACCGAAACCGTCGCGCAGGCGCAGTCGAATCAAACGCCCGCCAACGGGATTTTGCGGCTCGCGCTGCCCGACGAACAGGCGAAACAGCCGAATTTACTGATTGCGAAACGCGGCAAAGACGTCGCCTTCATGCCCGAGCAATCCGATTATTACTGGCAGGATTACGGCAGCTGGCATAAAAAAGGCGTTGACGACAGCCTGCGCTGGTTCGTCTTTGACGACCGGAAAATGTATCGCCCGAAAGAGGAAGTTTCCGTCAAAGGCTACATCCGCGTTTACGAAGGCGGAAAATTCGGCGACATACAGCCGCTCGGCGACCGCGCCGGTGCAGTCTTTTACATGGTCAGAGACGCGCAGAACAACGAAATCAGTAAAGGCACGGTGAATTTAAATTCCTTCGGCGCGTTCGATTTCAAATTCAAGCTGCCGGACAATATAAATCTC
>DATHBC010000627.1:0-11362 GCA_035296345.1 Pyrinomonadaceae bacterium
CTGCAATACGACCGAATCTGAAGCCTCGTGGCTCGGCGCGACCGTGTATCGTGAAAAAAAATACGATTACCTGCAATGCGCCGAATGCGATTCGCTGTATTGCTCGCCGATGCCGGACGAGGAAACGCTGGCGCTGATGTACGGCGACGATTACCAGCAGTTTCTGTCAATCGAAACCTGTCACAGCGGCGACGACGGAATCCGTCAGGTGATTGACTATCTGAAAACGCGTGAAAAAGGAGTTTTCTTCGATTACGCCTGCGGCGCGGGCTTTCTGCTGAGCGAAGTGGCGAAGCTCGGCTGGGACGTTATCGGCTATGAATTAAACGTCGCGACCGCCGAAAAATACAGCCGCCTGCACAATATAAAAATCATCTCGGATTTAAAGGATTTGCCGGAAAATTTTCGCGCCGACGTGATTCATCTCGGCGACGTTCTGGAACATTTGACGGACGTCAACAGCCAATTCCCTTCCCTCCTGAAATTATTGAAAGACAAGGGTTTAGTCATTGCTCAAGGTCCGCTCGAAGCGAACGTCAATCTTTTCTTTCTCGGCGTCAAGCTGACCAGAATCCTGCGCCGCGCGCCGCTTTCCGAGATGCCGCCGTATCACGTCAGCCTGGCGACGGTCGCCGGACAGCGAAAATTTTTCAATCGTTTTCAGCTTGAGGAAATGGTGTTCGACGTTTTCGAAACCGCGCATCCCGCGCCCGAGCGAATCGGGATTTCGGATTTGAAAAACATTCGCAAAAGCGCTTTCTTCCTGCTTCGCAAAGTTTCGCAGACGGTTTCCGCCGTTTTTCCCAAAAGGATGGGAAATCGTTATTTTTATGTCGGCAGCAAAAACGGCAAATAACCGGGAAAACCGAGAGCGGCGGCTGAAAGTCCTGCACCTGATTGAAGGGCTCGGTTCGGGCGGAGCCGAGCGCCTGCTTTACACGAATCTCAAACATTTCGACCGCGAGTCTCTGGAAAACGAAGTCGTCACGGTTTTTTCCGGTGCCGATTACTGGCGGCAGCCGATTCTCGATTTGAACGTTCCGGTTTCGACTCTGGACTGCAGAAGCCTGCGCGACATCGTGCCGGGCGTTCGGCGTCTGCGAAAGGAAATCGCGCGCGTTCAGCCGGATTTGATTCACACGCACCTGTGGACGGCAAACATTATCGGCAGAATCGCCGGATTTTCTACCAAAACTCCGGTTTTAAGCTCGATTCACAATCCCGAATACGAGCCCGAAGTCTTCATCGACGCGCCTCAATTAAATCCAAAAAAATTATTCGTCGCGCGCAGTCTCGACAAATGGACGGCGCGCGTCGCGTGCCGGAAAATGCTCGCCGTCAGCCATTACGTGAAAGAAAGCGCGAGCCGCCGTCTGGATTTTCCGCCGGAAAAAATCGAAGTGCTTTACAACCCGATTGACGTTTCCGATTTGTGTTCGGGCACGGTTCGCACGCGCGAAATGCTGTTAAACGAGCTGAATCTGCCCGCCCGCTCGTTCATACTTTTAAACGTCGCGCGCGTCGCGCCGCAGAAGGGCTTGCTCTACGCGATTCAGGCGCTGGCGGAAATTCGCCGAAGATTTCCGGAAACGCATTTAATTTCCGTCGGCGGAAAAGACGACGCGGCGTGGCTGGCGCGGCTCGAAGCGGAAATCGAAAGGCTCGGCTTAAAAACCTGCGTTCACCTTCTGGGCGCGCGGCGCGACGTCAGGGATTTTTTGCATAATTGCGATTTGTTCGTTTTCCCTTCCGTGTTTGAAGGCTTGGGAATCGCGCTGACCGAAGCGATGGCTGTCGGGTGCGCCTGCGCGGCGAGCCGCATAAGACCTCTGGACGAATTCGTCGAAACGGGCGTCGACGGAATGCTGTTTCCGCCGAAAGAGGCGGCGGCGCTGGCTGAAACGGCGATTGATTTGCTGGAAAACCGGGAAAAACGCCGGACGATTGGCGAAGCGGCGCGAAAAAAAGCTTTGAGTCTTTTTCAACCGCAGCCCGCGGCTGATAAACTAACCGATATATATTTTTCGATGGTTTGAAAGATAGTTTAAGGCAAAGGGTGAAAGGTAAAAGTCAGAATTAAGAATTGAAAGATAAGCAGTAACAGATAAAATTCGATTTTAATTTTCAGTTCTTCGTTTTCATTTTTACCTTTTACCTTTTGCCTTTTGCCTTCTGAAATTTTGAATCCGTGAACATAAAAACTCTTTACATTTCGTATTTCGGCATTCGCGAACCGCTCGTGCAGACGCAGGTCGTCGCTTATCTGCGCGAGATTGCCGGCGGCGGCGTGACGGTTCATCTGGTTACCTTCGAGCCGAATTTCAAGCAAAGCTGGACGCCCGCGCAGATTGAAGACGAGAGGAAAAAACTCGCGGCGCAGGGCATCCGCTGGCATGCTCTCGCTTATCACAAAAGCCCGTCCGCCCCGGCGACCGTCTACGACGTGATGGTCGGCGCGCGCTTTATCAGAAAGATTATCCGGCGCGAAGGCATCAACGCCCTGCACGCGCGCGGGCACATTCCGGTTTTGATGGCGTCAATCGCCAACGCCGGAAACGATTGCCGGATTATTTTCGACATTCGCGGGCTGGTCGCCGAAGAATACGCCGACGCGGGAATTTTCGCGCACGGCTCGCCGCCTTTCAAGGCGATTAAATGGATTGAAAAACTGGGCTTGCGTAAAGCTTCGCAAATCGTGGTTTTGACCAACAAGATGCGCGATTATCTGGTCGGGGAACGCGACGTCGACGCGGAAATCATCGAGGTTATTCCGTGCTGCGTGGATTTTTCGCGAATCGAAAACGCGGAGCTTAGCTTGCCGCCTTCGGGCAGATTCGAATTGATTTACGCCGGCTCGGTCAGCGGCTTGTACCTGCTGGACGAAATGTGCGCTTTTTTTCTCGAACTCAAAAAACGCAAGCCCGACGCCTTTTTCCGCATCCTGACGAAACATCCGGCGGCGGAAACGGCGAAATCTTTTCAGAAGCTCGGCATCGCGGAAAGCGATTACGAGGTTTTGTCCGTCAAGCCGTCGGAAGTCGGAACTTATATCAAACAGGCGAGCCTGGCGATTTCCTTCAGAAAAAGCACTTTCGCGCAGATTGCCGCTTCGCCGACGAAGATTCCCGAATATCTGGCGGTCGGCGTGCCGGTCGTCTCGAACGCCGGAATCGGCGACACCGACGCGCTGATCGAACGCGAAAAAATCGGCGTGACGATTAACGACCTTTCGCCGGAAGGCTACGCGCGGGCGGTCGATAAAGCGCTGGAGCTTTTGCGGGACGCCGCGCTTTACGATAGATGCATTCGCGTGGCGCACGAAGGCTTCGATTTAAAAACGGTCGGCAGAAACGGCTATCTCAACGTTTATAAAAAGCTCTCGGAGGCGCTTGCCGTCGAGCCGGAAAATTTATCGGGCGTGCGCACCGAAGAGCGAATTTAAATTTATCTTTTTGCATAAATCCGAGTAACGGTTTAATCTTATAGGTTTGGTAAAGCGAAAGCCGCCGAGCCTTATCGAATATTTTAGAGCGTTTTAAGAGCAGATTTATTAAAAATAATTTTTAGATATGTACGCTAGCTAACAGAGCGTTTCGCCTGTTTTTGATAAGTTACAAAAAATTATAAGCAATCGAATGAGATTTAGCCGAAAAGCAGTAAGAAAAAGCGCATCTTTCCCATTTCACCGCTTTATTTCTTCTACAACCCGCAGAGCGGTTGAGAACGCTAACGAAAACGAGAACGCTAAGGAATTCTCTAATCATTGCAAAATAACGGGTAAAGCCTTACCGCACATTTTTTAGTATGAAACTTTTAGCCATCGTTCCGAGTCTTTACGATATATCACCCGGTCAGCGCTATCGCATCGAACAATGGGAGCCTATCCTGCGCGAAAAAGGCGTGGAGATTACCTATTCGCCTTTTGAAACCGAAGAATTGCGGCGGGTTTTGTATCAGCCGGGACAACTCGCGGAAAAAATGCGCCTGGTGACGAAAAGCGTCAACCGCCGGCGCGAGGATTTGCGCCGCGTGCGCGATTTCGACGCGGTTTACGTTTTTCGCGAAGCCGCGCTCCTGGGTCCGGCGTATTTCGAAAAATCAATAGCGCGTTCGGGCGTGCCGATGATTTTCGATTTCGACGACGCGGTTTTCGTTTCCTACAAAAGCCCTTCGAACGGTTATTTAAGCTACCTGAAATTTCCGGGCAAGACGGCGACGATTTGCCGCCTCTCGGCGCACGTGATGGCGGGCAATCCTTACCTGGCGGAATACGCGCGGCAGTATAACCCGGAAAACGTGACGGTTATCCCGACGACGATTGACACGGACAAATATCATTACCCGGAAAACAAACCCGCCAACGATGTTCCGGTTATCGGCTGGAGCGGCAGCCACAGCACGGTTCAGCATCTGGACACGCTGCGCGAGACTTTGCAGGATTTGGCGCGAGTCGCGCGCTTTCGCCTGCGCGTCATCGGCACGCCGGACTATAAAATCGAGGGCGTCGACGTCGAGGCGATGGCGTGGCGCTCGGAGACGGAAACGAGCGATTTGAAACCGATTGACGTCGGCGTGATGCCGCTGCCCGACGACCAGTGGAGCAAAGGCAAATGCGGGCTGAAAGCCTTGCAGTATATGGCTCTGGGCGTGCCGACGATTTGTTCGCCGGTCGGCGTCAATTCCGATATTATACAGGACGGCGCGAACGGTTTTCTGGCTGGCGGGAAAGAAGAATGGATTGAAAAATTAAAACGACTGCTCGAATCCGCCGAACTCCGTCGACGGCTCGGCGTCGCCGGACGCCGCACGGTCGAGGAAAAATATTCGGCAAAGGTTCAGGCTCCGCGTGTTTTTCAGATTCTTTCATCCGTGGTTAATGCCAAAAAAGCGAATAAAAAAGCGATTCAGGCGGAAAAACAGCAGGAAGAAAAGTCATATAGCATTTGATTTGGGGGAAACAAGCAAAACGAATGGAAAAGTTTAATATCTTGGTAACGGGCGGCGCGGGTTTTATCGGCTCGCATCTGGTCGACGCGCTGGTGGAAAAAGGTCATCGCGTGCGGATTCTCGACTCGCTGGTCGAGCAGGTTCACGGCGGGCGAGTGCCGGAGCATCTTAATAAAAACGCCGAATTTATTCAAGCGGATATGAACGACGCGGAAGCCGTCAGCCGCGCCCTCGAAGGCATCGACGTGGTTTATCACAAGGCGGCGGAAGTCGGCGTCGGGCAGTCGATGTATGAAATCGTCCGCTACGTCAAAGCGAACGATTTGGGCACGGCGGTTCTGCTGGAAGAAATGATTAAACGCCCGACGCAGTTTCGCAAGCTGGTCGTCGCCTCGTCGATGTCGATTTACGGCGAAGGCGCATACACCTGCGAAGGCTGCAACGAAACCGTTTTCCCGTACCTGCGCGAAAACCGGCAGCTTGAGGCGCACGATTGGGATTTCAAATGCGAGAAATGCGGCGGCGCGCTCAAGCCGATTGGCACGAACGAAAGCAAACCGCTTTTCCCGACTTCCGTTTACGCCGTCGGCAAGCAGGACCAGGAACAATACTGCATCTGCGTCGGTCGCGCGTATAAAATCCCGACCGTCGCTTTCCGGTATTTCAACGTTTACGGCACGCGGCAGGCTTTGTCGAATCCTTACACGGGCGTCTGCGCGATTTTTTCGTCGCGCCTTTTAAACAACGAAAGCCCGATGATTTTCGAAGACGGCGGGCAGACGCGCGATTTCGTCCACGTCAGCGACATCGTGCAGGCGAATCTTTTGGCGCTCGAAACCGATAAAGCCGATTATAAGCCCGTCAACGTCGGCACGGGACGACCGATTTCCGTCCGCGAAATCTCGCAGATGCTGGCGCGAGGGTTGGGCAAGGACATCGAGCCGCAAATCGTCGGCAAATATCGCGAGGGCGACATTCGTCACTGCGTCGGCGACATCACGCGGGCTAAAGAATTGTTGGGCTACCAGCCGAAAGTAAACCTCGAAGAAGGTTTGATGAATCTCCTCGAATGGGTAAAAGACCAGAAACCCGCCGACCGTGTGGAGACGGCGACGGCGGAGCTGGCGGCGCGCTCGCTGGTCAGATAGATACGTTTTAATGACACTAAAGCAAACTCTCAAAACCATTTACCGGAGCGTGCCGTTTAAACGTCAGATTTTTACGGTCGTCAAAACTTTCGTCACTCCGAGCGAGAGCGTCTATAAGCATCTGCATTTTCAGGATGATTTTCGCGTGTGTGTCGACGCTAAACATTCGTTTCGGATGCGTCACGGCGGCTTGGAGCTGGAAAACACGCTCTTCTGGGTCGGTCCGAGCGGCGGCTGGGAGCGAAACTCGATGTCAATCTGGATAAAGCTGGTCAAAAACGCTCGTGTGATTTTCGACATCGGCGCGAACACCGGCTATTACTCGCTGGTCGCGAAGTCTTTGAATCCGCAGGCGAAAATTTACGCCTTCGAGCCGATTGCCGAGAGTTTTCACAATCTCGAATACAACAACCGGCTGAACGATTTCGACATCGTCTGTTTTGACTGCGCCGCGTCGAACGTCGACGGCGAAGCGAACATTTTCGCCGCGCCCGACGATTATTACGCCGTCACGCTGAACAAGGATTATCTGGATAAAAAAGATATTTCCAGCGTGCCGACGACGATAAAAGTCGCGCGCCTCGACACTTTGATTGAAGAATTCAAAATCGCAAAGATAGATTTAATCAAGCTGGACGTGGAAACCTACGAGGCGGAAGTGCTGGAAGGTTTGGGCAAATATCTGGACGAATTTCGCCCGACTCTGCTGATTGAGATTTTAAACGACGACGTCGGGCATCGCATCGAAGCGTTGATAAAAGGAAAAGATTATCTATACTTTAATATTGACGAAGAATCCGGCTCGATTCGCCGGGTCGAGCACGTCACCAAAAGCGATTATTACAATTATTTAATCTGCAACCGGAAGGTCGCCGCAGAAATCGGTTTAATATAACAAACATTTTAGTTGTAAACTAATTGTTCGAGCTGTTTTCGGAGAAGTTTTCAGTATGTATATTTTAGGCTTAACGACGCTGGGCGATTCAGCCGCCACTTTGATAAAGGACGGCGAGATTGTCGCGGCGGCGGAAGAAGAGCGTTTTTCACGCAAGAAACATCACCTCGGTTTTCCTTACAAAGCGATTCAGTATTGTCTGGACGAAGCCGGAATCACCATGAAGGACGTCGCGCACGTCGGGCATTACTGGAAGCCGTGGATTCTCAGGCACAAGGCGATGCAGGCGGTCAAGGCGGCTTTCGTCTCGCGCGATATGTTCAAAGCGCGCGCTGATAGAGGCGTCAGGCAGGTCAGCGAAAGCTATCTCGGAATGTTCTGGCATCCGAAACGTCTCAGAGAGCATTTCGGCGAAAGCAAATTCAAATTCCATTTTCTTGAACATCACCAGACGCACGCGGCGAGCGCGTTTTTCGTTTCGCCTTTCGAATCGGCGGCGATTCTGACTTGGGACGGAACGGGCGAAGACACGACGACGCTTTTCTGCCGCGGCGAAGGCACGCGCCTTAAAGTCCTGAAACGCATCAAGCTGCCGCACTCGCTCGGACAATTTTATTCCGCCGTGACGAATTATCTCGGCTTCGACATGTTCGGCGGCGACGAGTGGAAAGTGATGGGCTTGGCGGCTTACGGAAAGCCGGAATATTACGATTTCTTCTCGAAAAAAGTCCTGACGACGAACGGCAGCGGCGATTTTCATTACAACATCAAAATTTTAGACCATCACCTGGCGAAGCATTATCAATTTCCCGAAGGCATCGTCAAAGAGCTCGGCGAGCCGCGCAAAAAAGGCGAGGAATTGACCGAGCATCACTGGAACATCGCTTCGAGCGCGCAAAAAGTCGTCGAGGACACGGCGATTTATCTCGCTCACCGCATCAAAGAAATGACGGGCGAGGAAAATCTCTGCATGGCTGGCGGCGTCGCCTTCAACTCGGTGATGAACGGGCGCATTTTTCACGAAACGCCGTTTAAAAATTTCTACGTCCAGCCTGCGGCGGGCGATGCCGGTTGCAGCCTGGGCGCGGCTTTGATGGTCTGGCATCAAAAGCTCGGAAACCCGCGCAAATTCGTCATGAATCATTCGTACTGGGGACCGAAATTTTCCAACGAAGAATGCCGGAAGGCTTTGGACGAAGCGGGCTTGAAATACGAAACTTTGCCGGACGAAGTGCTTCTTCCAAGGCTGGCGAAAATGATTTCCGAAGGCGCGATTATCGGCTGGTTTAACGGTCGCATGGAATGGGGACCGCGCGCATTGGGCGCGAGAAGCTTTCTGGCTGACCCGCGCCGCGCCGATATGCGCGAGGTTCTGAATCATAAAGTTAAACTGCGCGAATGGTTTCGCCCGCTCGCGCCGTCGATGCTCGAAGAACACGGGCGCGAGGTTTTCGGCGTCGAGCATCACGACCCGTTTATGATTACCGTCATACAGGTCGCCGAAGAATATAAAAAGAAAATTCCGGCGGTCGTCCACGTCGACGGCACGGCGCGCCCGCAGATGGTGAACAAAGAGGTAAATCCGCGCTACTGGAATTTAATCAACGAGTTTAAGAAGCTGACGGGCATTCCGATGCTTCTGAACACTTCGTTCAATATCCAGGAGCCGATTGTCTGCACGCCGCAGGACGCGATAAATACTTTCGGAAACGCCAATTTCGACGCGCTGGTTCTGGAAAATAATCTGGTTTTAAAAAGTGAGAATTAGCTAAAAATGGAAAAAGTTCTCCTTCTGCTTTGTGTCGTTTTCGGAATGATTATGAGCCTCTTCCTTTTCCCGGAAGGAATGGGCGCGTTTTTGCTGTGCGCCGTCTGCTCGGTCATCGCCCTTTTGATTATCAACCGGCACGAAGACGAGAAGGAATTTCTCATCCAGATATTTCTGGTCGGATTGCTTTTCCGGATGATTCTGGCGGCGACGATTTATACCTTCGGCTGGGGCGACTTTCTCGGCGGCGACTCGCGCACATACGACCAGCTCGGCTACACGCTGCTACAGGTCTGGTACGGCGAGATTCCGATGGATAACGAGTATGCGCGGCGCGCGACCACCATCGGCGGTTCCGGCTGGGGAATGTATTATATGGTCGCCACCATCTATTTTTTCTTCGGCAGAAATCCGCTGGCGGCGGCGATGTTCAGCTCGGTCGTCGGCGCGGCAGCCGCGCCCGCCGCTTATTTCTGCGCGCTCCGGGTTTTTCACAACAAGCGCGTCGCCAAAGTCTCAGCCGTCATTATCGCGCTGTTTCCCTCTTTGATTTTGTGGTCGTGCCAGTTGCTGAAAGACGGTTTTATCATCTTTCTGCTGATTCTGACGATGGCGCTGGTGATGCAGCTTCAGGAAAAATTCGATTATATTTCGATGGCTTTGCTGATTCTTTCGCTTTTCTGCATCCTCGCGCTCAGATTTTATATTTTTTATATGGTGGCGATTGCCGTCGTCGGCAGCTTTGTCATCGGCTTGAGCAATTCGCCGCAGGCGATTGTCCGCCGCACGCTGGTCATTGTCTTTATAGGCTTGGGGCTGACGTATCTGGGAGTTTTGCGAACCGCGAATACGGAATTCGAGCGATACGGCAATCTCGAAAGCGTCCAGCGCAGCCGTCAGAATCTGGCGGAAGCCGAATCCGGCTTCGGCGAAGACCTGGACGTTTCGACCACCGCCGGCGCTATCGCGGCGATTCCCGTCGGGTTTCTCTATCTGATGCTCGCGCCGTTTCCCTGGCAGATTACCAATGCCCGGCAGGCGATTACGCTGCCCGAACAGCTTCTCTGGTGGTGCTCGCTGCCGCTTCTGCTCGGCGGTTTGTGGTATACAATCAGGTATCGCCTGCGAAATTCCATCGCTATCCTGATTTTTACGATAATGCTGACGCTGGCTTATTCGATTTTTCAGGGCAACGTCGGCACGGCTTACCGGCAGCGCGCGCAGATTCAGGTTTTTCTTTTTATCTTTATCGCGGCGGGCTGGGTTTTGATGAAGGAAAGACGGGAAAACTCGAAACGCCTGCACCAGTTTGAACGCGAGCGGATGAGGCGCAATATACAAGCCAGAGCTTAAAATTTTTCTCGTTGGGCAATCTATTAAATGTGCGGAATTGTCGGCATAGTCAATCAGAACGGGAGCGTCGCGGCTGAGCGCGAAATCCTCGAAAAAATGAATCGGGCAATCCGGCATCGCGGACCCGACGAAGACGGCTTTTATCTGAACGAAAACGTCGGTCTGGCGATGCGCCGGCTGGCGATTATCGACCTGGCGAGCGGGCAGCAGCCGATTCACAATCCCGCCCGCACCGCGTGGCTCGTTTTTAACGGCGAGATATACAATTATCTGGAACTGCGCGCCGAGCTGGAAAAACGCGGTCACCGGTTTTACACCAAATCCGATACGGAAGTCGTCCTGCATCTGTACGACGAATACGGCGCGGACTGCGTCAGGCATTTGCGCGGGATGTTCGCCTTTGCCATCTGGGACGAACGCGAAAAATCCCTTTTCCTGACCCGCGACCGCGTCGGCAAAAAACCGGTTCTTTACTCGCATCAACCGAACGGCAGCTTGGTTTTCGGCTCGGAATTTCAGGCTTTATTGCAGCATCCGGGCGTCAGCCGCGAAGTCGATTACGAGGCGATTCATCAATACCTGACGTTTTCCTGCGTGCCCGCGCCGCTGACGGCTTTTCGCGGGATTCGCAAGCTCGAACCCGGACACTGGCTGATTTGGAAAAACGGCGAGATAAAAACCGAAAGATACTGGACGCCGGATTTTTCCCGCAAAATAAAAATCACGGAAGAAGAAGCCGTCGAGGAAACCCTGCGGATTTTGCGCGAAGCGACCAAGCTGCGCTTAATCTCCGAGGTTCCACTGGGCGCGTTTCTCTCCGGCGGCGTCGATTCTTCGACGGTCGTCGCGCTGATGGCTGAGGCGAGCGAAAATCCCGTTAAAACCTTTTCCATCGGGTTTGAAGAACAGGATTTCAGCGAGCTGAAATACGCGCGCCGCGTCGCCGAGCACATCGGCGCGGAGCATCACGAATTTATCGTCAAACCCGACGCGGTCGAAGTTTTGCCGACGCTGGTCGAGCATTACGGCGAGCCTTTCGCGGATTCTTCGGCGATTCCGACCTATTACGTTTCAAAGGAAACCAGAAAGCACGTCACGGTCGCTTTAAACGGCGACGGCGGCGACGAGACTTTCGCCGGTTACGAGCGTTATTTTGCGATGCAGTACGCTGAAAAATATAAAAAAATTCCGGCTGTTCTGCGCAAATCCGTGATTGAGCCGGCAGCCGCTTTTCTGCCCGGGGGCGTCTCG
>DATHBC010000628.1:0-1994 GCA_035296345.1 Pyrinomonadaceae bacterium
CCCGAGGTCGAGCAGATGATTGAGGATTTGGGCTTTTGCCTGACGCTGACCGACGCGCGGACGAATCTGCCGTCGGTTTATCTCGCCGTCTGCGGCAGGCGCGACGCGCACACGCCGCGCAACGTCCAGAAAGATTACGAATGCAGCCTGGCGTGGACGCTCAAGGACGAAGTGATGCGGCGCGGCAGAATGTATTACGCCAAGCTCTCGAAAGGACGCTCGATGTTCGTCGCGCCGCGTCTCATCCCGTTTTTCCAGGCGATTTACGGCGTTCCGAAGGCGCAGGAAAAGGAAGTTTTATCGCCGCCCGCGCAGAAAATTTTAAAGGTTCTGCGGCGGGAATGGGAAATGGCGACGGCGGATTTGCGCTCGGATGCGAAAATCGACGACCGCAAAGCGATGACGAAGGCGATTGACGAATTGCAGAAAGCGATGAAGGTCATCCCGCAGGAAGTGCTTTACGCGCCGAAATTCACGTATATCTGGACGCTGGCGGAGGCGCGTTTTCCGAAAGAGCTGGCGAAAAAAATCGACCGCGAGACGGCTCTGAAAGAACTGGCGCGCGCATATCTCGAAATGCATGGAATGACCTTGCGCGGCGACCTCGCCAAAGCTTTCGGCTTAAATCGCCGCGAAGCGGGCAGAGCCAATCATCGTCTGGTCTTTGAAGGTTTCGCCAAAAGATTGGAAACCGGCGTTTATCGACTGCGGAATTTATAAGTTCAAGGTTCAAGGTTCAAGGTTTAAAGTTTGCCGATTGACTTAACTTTAAACCTTGAACCTTGAACCTTGAACTTTTTATTTCGGGCTGGTTTGCAGATTTATATCGACTTGCGCGTCGCCGCGTTTGACGCCGAGCTTTTTCACTTCGATTTTTTTGCCGCGCAGACGCGTCGCGCCGGAAAGCTTTTTGCCGTCGAGCGTTTCGATGACGTCGTCCGTCTTGATGCCGGAGCGTTCAGCCGCGCTGTTTGCGCTGACGTTTTTCACTTTCCATTTGCCGTTTTCCGCGGCGACGACTTCGACGCCGAGCGGCGAGAGAAGCTCCTGCACGGAAAAAGATTTTTCGCTGTTGAAATCTTTCGGCGCTTCGACCCGCGCGTCCGGGTTCAAGCCTTTCGGTCGAAAAACCTTCGGCGCGTTCCTGCCGGCAATGTCTTTGGAAAAGCTCTCGTTTTCCTTTTTCGACTCGCGGCGCGGGTCGCTTTTGGGTTTTTCAGGTATATTAGCGACGTCGGCGGTTAAATGCGATTCTTCGTTTCTATCCCTTTCAATCCGGCTGTTAGTCGCCGTCGCTGCTGTTAAGACTGTCGAAGAATTTCTTTCCGTCGTCTCTTTTCTACCGCCGCCGTTGCCGGTATTTGCGCTGCCCGTTTCAGAAGAAGCGATTTCTTCCGCCGGAGAATTTTGCGCTGGAACGAAAGTTGACTGAGTCGCTATCGCTTCGGGAAGCGAGCTGACCGGCGGCTGATTTGCGTCGCCGAAAAAGTTTCCGTTCAGCACGACGAAAGCCGAAACGACGATGGACGCGAAAGCCGGCAGAGCGTAGGCAAAGCGTCTTTTATTAGTCGCCGCAGGCTGAAAGGCTTTCGGATTGGTTTTGGCGATGCGCGCCTTCAGGCGAAACTCGAAATCTTTCGGCGCTTCGACCTGTTTGAGGCTGGCGAGCATCCGGCGAACTTTTTCGTCCGATTCGCTTAAATTTTCCAGTTCTTCTTTTTTCATGTCGGTTTAAAAATAATGTTTTAATTTTTCTTTCAATAAACCTCTCGCGCGCGAGATGCGCGATTTGGTCGTCCCCAGACCGAGATTTAAAATTTCCGCAACTTCCTCGTAAGATTTCCCCTCGATGTCGCGCAGCACAATCGGCAGGCGGTATTTTTCCGGCATCGCCGCAATCGCGCGGGCAATCACCTGTTTCTGCTCGTCTTCCAGCAGATTTTCGTCCGGCAGAGGATTTTCGTCCGCCGGGTCGAAAGCCGTTTCGCTGTCCG
>DATHBC010000629.1:0-3909 GCA_035296345.1 Pyrinomonadaceae bacterium
AGGCGCGGTAAAACGTGATTCGCTGCCCGAGCGTCGGCGCATCGCGCATTTTTTCGATTAAAAGATTTTCGAGCGTCGGTGAAAGCTCGTCGCGCTGCGCATTCGACAAATAATAATTCATCGCCGTCGAAACGCGATTGAGAATCGTGCTGATGGTCAGCTCGTCCGTTTCGACCGAGATATTTTTAAGGGCTAATTCGACGTATTCTTTCGGCGCGAGTTCGGCTTCGCGCACCGAATCCCAGAGCGTGCCCCACATCATCGAGCGCAAAAACGGGTCTTTCTCGTTCTGGATATTTTTCAGAACGTAATCGCGGCTTTTCGCGTCGAGCAGGAAAATGCCGTAGCCGTAATCCTGGTAATTTGGAATGTAAACAAAATAAGAGCCATCAGGCGGTAAGCCGAAAAACGGAGAGCCTTTGCCGGAATAACCTTTAGTTGATTCTCCAATAAACGGCGCACGTGAACCGTCGTCGGCTGATAAAATTGAAGTCAATGGTCCAACAGATTCTAACCTGAAAATATTTCGCTTTTCTTCTCTGTGAGTTTGGGAATTAGCAACAATTTGCAAAAGTTTTATTTTCTGTCTCCACCTTGTATCGTCGCCGAGCAAATTTCTTTGATAAAACGAATAAAAACAGCAGCCGTGCATTTCATCCCATCCTTTCACTGATTGCTTTGAAATTATCGGCATTCCGCGTTTTGTAACCCAATTATTCGCCCACTCTTTTAAATCCTGATTGCTTGCTGTTTCAAATTCCTTCACCAGATCCGTCCATTCGGCGTTGGCGAATTGATGTTTCTTTAAAAACGCGCGGACGGCGGTTTGGAATTTGTCTTCGCCCAGATAAAATTCCGCCTGCCGCAGAAACGAAGGCGCTTTGCGGTAGACGATGTTGCCGTAAGCGGATTTTGCCGCGCTCAGGTTCAGGATTTCCTGATAAATCGGCGTCGTGCCGCGCGTGGAATCGGTCAGGTAGGCGAGCGGTTTGTTGCGCTCGTAGAAGGCTTTCCACGCGTTGTATTCGGGCAGAACCTTTTCCAGCGTTTTATACGCCATAAATTCGGCAAAGCCTTCCTTGAGCCACAAATCGTCAAACCATTTCATCGTCACCGTATCGCCGAACCATTGATGCGCCGCTTCGTGAAAAATCAGGTTGGCGCGCGAGATATAATCGTTCGCCGTCGGCTCGGACGGGAAAATCACGCTCGATTCGCGCAAAAAAGTCGCGCCGGCGTGTTCCATTCCGCCGAACGGAAATTCGGGAATCAAAACGAGGTCGTATTTCGGAAACGGGAATTTGAAATCGAAATAAGTTTCGAGATATTTCACGGCTTCGCGGTTGAGGCGAAAAGTTTCTTTCGCTTCTTTGTCGGCTTTTTGAAGCTGAGATTTTCTCACATAAAGTCCGAATCTTGTTGAGGCATTTTTATTAAATGATTTCATTGATTGTTCATCAACAAAAGCTCTAAATTCACCAGCGGCAAAAGCAAAAACATAAGTGCTAATCGGCAAGGTTTCTTCAAATTGCGTCCACTCGTAATCTTTGGGCAAAGCTTCGAGTCCTTTCTTGCTTGAATCAACAAAGAAGTTTTCATCAACGCTTTTGATTTCAGTGTTTGAAATAATATTCCAATCTTTCGGCGCAATCGCTGATAATTGAAATTTCGCCTTCAAATCCGGCTGGTCAAATACGGGAAACGCCGTGCTCGCGTCCGACGGCACGAACAAGGAATAGACGTATTCCGCGCCGTCTTCCTTATCGACGTAGCGCGTGACAGCCGCGCCCGACGTTTTTACCGGCGAAGCGAACCGAATTTTGATGAAGTTCTCGCCCGTTTTCAGCGCGCCTTTCGGAACAATCAGATGTTCTTTGCTCACGGTCGAGATAACGTCAATCACATTGTTGACGGCGACGACGTTCGCGTAAGGTTTTTCTTTATCGTTGGCAAACTGCGTCGTGCGCCAATCCAGAATTAAATCATTCCGCGCGCCTTCCTCCGTCAGATTGACGCGAATCTCGATTTCGCCCTTCAACAGCGGCGCTTGCTTTTCCAGCGTAATGTTTAACTTATAGCGCACATTCGAATAATGCGCCGCACGCCATTTCGCCAGCGTTTGCGAAACGCCCGGTTCAATCGGCGGAGTTTGAGAATAGACGTTCATCGTTAATAAAAGCGCGAAAAACAAAACTCGGAGAAGCATAAAATTTATATTTTCACTGGAAACAAACTTCGGAAAATCTAAAAAAAATCAGGCGACAACTTTTAAGAAAAAGGTTGCCGCCCGTTAATGATTTGAATTTACCGGAAAAAGATTAAAGGTTGAAATTAAAGTTTACGAAACCATTCGCCTTGACCGGTTGACCGTCTTTCGTAAACGGCTTGAATTTCCATTTTCTCAGCGCGTCAGCCGCAGCGCGCTGCAAGAGCGACGGACCCGTGGAATTCTGCACGGCGGCGACCTGTCCCTGCTCGTCAATCGTCACTTCGACTTTGACGACGCCGGTCATGCGCAGGGTTTTCGCCTGCGGCGGGTAAACCGGATTGACTTTCTGCGTCGCGTATTCGACTAAAGAGCCGACCTGCAAGGGCGTTACGTCGCCGTCGGTTTTTGTAGTCTGATTGTTATTCTGCGCGACCGTTTCGGCGCTGCCGCCGGTGTTCGGAGTATTGACGCGACGCTCTCTGGTCGGAACTTTCGGCGCGTCGTCGGCAGTATTGGCAGCCGGGTTGACGTTCGGCGTCAGAGGCTTTTCGGAGACGGTTTCCTTCGGAGTCTGCGCGACCGTCTTTTCGGGAGTCGTGACGGGCTGCTGCTGCTGTTCGGGAACCGGCTCTAATCTAACATTATTTTGCGCCGCTTCGGTGGTGTTTTCCGTTTTCGGCTCGGTTTTCGGAGTGACTTGATTGGAAGTCGGAATCAGGCTCGGCGGCGTTTCCGTCCTCAGTGCCGTATTGGTGGTTGCCGGCGTCGAATTCGTATAAACCGGCTGATTTGAAGCGACCGTGCCGCCGTTACCGGCAACCGGGTCGTCGCCGGCGGCGTTCAGCACCGTGCTGCGCGAGCTCATCAAGCCTTCGCGCGCGTCGGCGACTTCTTCTTTCCAGCGTTTCGCATCGTAATCGTCGCGCGCCAGAGCGATGCGCGCGTTCGAAGATTCTTCAACTAAAGCGAAGGCGTCGGACGCTTTTTTCTTGTCCGCGCTTATCGCTTTCGACTGCGTGATGACTATCTCGACGGTTTCGCGCATTTTTTCCACGTCGGCGATGGCGTCCGGCGTCAGATTGCGGTCGTTCATCATCAAACCGAGCGATTTGTATCGCTCCTGCTGGCTGCGCGCGCCTTTCACGACCTGGGCGGCGACGGCAAGATAATTTTGCGCGGCGTTCGGTTTGTTTGCGGTCTGAGCCTTGAAAAGCTCGTTTAAAAAAGCCTGGGCGCGTTTGTAATCGCCCTGTTCGAGATAGCAGTTCATCAGCATCACGTTGACGACGCTGTGAACGGTCGGGTCATTGATTTCGCGGCGTATTCCTTCCAGTTCGTAAATCGCGGCGTTGTAATTTTTGACGGCGATAAAGGCTTTCGCCTTCGTCACGCGCCCACGCATTACATCGGCAGAAGTGGTTGACTGCGCTAAAACTCCAACAACACTAAATAAGACCAAGAAAACGACAGCACCTAATAGGCGGACGTTTAGCGGCATTTCTGTTTCCTCCTTCTGTGGTTTCATTCTATAAAATGAACTGGCGTCCACTTTTTTCCAACAAACAATCTTTTTATTTTGCCTTTTTAAAAGCACCAAAAACAAGCTTTTGATTCCTGCTCTTTTTAATTCGATAAACTCTTGATGATTTTTTGGCGGTAAAGGTTTGCGTCTTTCTTTATAGCATTTTCGTCGAGCGTTA
>DATHBC010000630.1:0-2696 GCA_035296345.1 Pyrinomonadaceae bacterium
GGCTTGATAAATCCACTCGTCGATATTGGCGCGCAGGAGCCTCTGCTTATCGCGCCGGGGATTTACGCTGGCAAACTGCCGTTTATCAATCAGATGTTTATCCAGATAATCGACGAAAGTTTCGGTCGTGATGCTCTGAAAAGCGTGTTCGTCGAAATAACCGCGCACGAATTTATCGAATCTCGCGCGCCCGGCTTTTTCTTCGAGCCAGCGCAGAAAAAGCGCGCCTTTTTCATACGGCACGCCCGTAAAGCCTTCGTCCGGGTCGCGCCCTCTTAAATCGACGTGCAGAATCTGGTCGCGCGCCGCCATGCCCGACATTTCTTCTTCGAGCGAGCGCCGACCGAGAGCGGCTTCCATTTCCCGTCGCGTCGCGCCGTAAACCGCCTCGATAATTCGCCGCTCGATGTAGGTCGTAAAACCTTCGTTGAGCCAGAAATCGCGCCACGTCGCGTTCGTCACCAGATTTCCCGACCAAGAGTGCGCCAGCTCGTGCGCGACCAGGGAAACGAGGCTTTTATCGCCCGCCAGAATGGTCGGCGTGGCAAAGGTCAGCATCGGATTTTCCATCCCGCCGAACGGGAAGCTCGGCGGCAGCACCAGCAAATCGTAGCGTCCCCAGCGATACGCGCCGAAGAGACTTTCGGTCGCCTCGACCATTTTTTCCGTGTCCGAAAGCTCGCTCGCCGCTTTCTGAATCATCGACGGCTCGGTGTAAACGCCCGTCCGCCGTCCCAGAGAGCGAAACTGCAAATCGCCGACGGCAACCGCAATCAGATAAGCCGGAATCGGGCGCGTCATCCGAAAACGATAATCGCCCGTCCGGGCGCGCGCCTGCGAATTGCCTTCGGCGCTCATCACGGCGAGCAGATTTTTCGGCGTCCGCACGCGCGCCGCATATGTAATGCGAACCTGCGGCGAATCCTGCAAAGGTATAAAGCTGCGCGCGTGAATCGCCTGCGCCTGCGAGAACATGTACGGAGATTTTTTGCCCGCCGTCTGCTCCGGAGAAAGCCACTGCAAGCCGGAAGCATTCGGACTCGTCGAATAATAAATGCGGACGCGCGCGGCGTTTGCCGGAAGCTGAATCGTGAGCGGCGCGCCGAGAATCTTATCCGCCGCGCCGAGCGTGAATTTCGCTTCTTTATAACGCGCTGCGGCGGCGGTTGTCGCCGTTTCCACTCTTTCAATCTTTAAATCGCGCGTGTCGAGAATGAGCGGCGCGTTTTTCGCATCCGGCGCGCGCTCTAAAACCAGGGTCGCCGTGCCCTGCAAAATCTTTTTATCAAACAAAACATCCCAGTCTAAATCGACGTGGCGCACCTTGACCTGCCGCGGGTTTGAATAGGAATGCGCGTCTTCGACCAAAGACTGTCTGGCGGGCGGCGGCGGAATCCGTCTCATCGTCCCTGTTTCCTGGGCTTTACCTGCGGGCAGAAAAGCCGCGCTCATCAGAATAAGCGCAGCCAGAAAGAGAATCGCGGAATTTTTAATTTTAGTCAGCATTCGTAAACTTCTCCGTTAAAACTAAATCGGATTCGGGAAAGCGAGAAATATTTATTCAGATTATAGATTCAGTTTACGAAAAACGCGATAGCGAAAGGGAAGCGATGAATGCGGAACGCGGAATGCGAAACGCGGAATGTGGAACGCGGAACGCGAAAGGAAGAATCAATTTCGAATTTCGATTTTGAATTTTCAATTTTCGATTTTGAATTTTCAATTTTGAATTTTGAATTAATCGGTTTCATCGGTTTCGGGCGCGATGATTTCAAACGAGACCTCGCCTTTTTCGTCGACGGGCAAAAGCCGCGTCTCGCCTCTGTAAGATAAAGCGACTTTCGCGTTCGGCGCGGCTTGACGCTTAAAACTGAATCTCTGCCCGGCGTTGCCGGCAAAACGACTTCTTCGTCCAAGCCGCCGAAATTGCTGACTTGCGTCGGAATTTTGCCGCGAACGCAGCGATTGTAAACGATGTCGGGCGTGTCGAGATTTCTGCCTTCCTGAAGGTTGACGGCGAGACGGATAAACTGCGCCATCGACCAGGCGAGCGGCGTCGCCGAGCCTGTCCCTTCGCCGAATTTCAGATTGGCGAAAACTGCGAATCGGCTTTCGGCACTTGCGGCTTGTCCCAGATTTGTTCGGGAATCATCAAGCCTTCGTTGGCGAATTTTTGCATCGCATCGAGGCGTTCGAATTTTACATAATCCGTGCAGCCGACGCCGTCGACGATAAACCTTTCCAGATTGCACAAAGCCAATTCATACTGCCCGCGCTCGCCCGAAAGCAAAGCCCGGAGTCTGCCTTTTCCGGTGTATTTTCCGTCCCAATTCCAGCGCCGACCGTCGTCCATTTCGCCGTAGCCGTCGTGATTGTAACGATAAAAAGCATCGCCGTTCGGCGTGCTGACTTTGATAATCTGGTCGATAACCTTAAGCAGTCAGCGAATCGGGACGCGGAACTTTGATTTCGTGCGCCGCGTCACCGCGTTCGGTTTCGACTTTGCGCGTCTTTCGATTAACCACTACAAACTGCAAAAGATGAACGTTGGCAAGCGTGACGTCCGGATAATAAACTTCGGTCAGCGCGCCGCCCTGCAAGGTAAACCAGACTTTGCTTTCCAGCGAAACGGAAGTTCCGACGCCCTGTTTTCCGGCGCTCGCCCACTGCGCGTCTTTGCCGGGCGCGAGCGTCGG
>DATHBC010000631.1:0-3485 GCA_035296345.1 Pyrinomonadaceae bacterium
ACCAAAACCCCGACGCCCGACACCAACGCCAACGTCAACGTCAACGTCAATACCGCCGTAAATACGCGCCCGACACCCAGCCCGACACCGACGCCCACGCCGCGACCTTCGCCGACGCCGAGCCTGCCGCAGAACGTGAACGTCGGAATGCTGAACAGCCGCGCCGTGAGCCTGCCGAAACCGGCGTATCCGCCGACGGCGCGCCAGATGAATGCTTCCGGACAGGTCAGGGTGCAGGTGACTATCGACGAGGAAGGAAACGTGCTTTCGGCGAAAGCCCTCAACGGGCATATGCTGCTGCGCAACCCGGCGGAAGCCGCCGCGCGCCAATCCAGATTCAATCCCGTGAAGGTCGGCAATCAACCCGTCCGCGCGACGGGCGTGATTTTATATAATTTTATCAATCAGTAAGTTTGCCGACGCAGAATGCAAAGTGCAAAATATTAGGAATTTAGTTCAGAATCTTAATTCCTTACATTTTGCACTTTGCATTTTGCGTTTTGCATTAATTAATAACTTTCCGCCATCTCGACGGCGCGGCGCGGGTCGATGACGCCCCAGCCCTGACGGTCGACTTCGTAATGCGGCAGGCGCTCGGCGGTCGAAATCAGGATTCTTTTTATCTGCTGCGGCGACAGGTTAGGATTTGCTTCGAGCATCTGCGCGACGACCGACGAGACAATCGGCGCGGCAAACGACGTGCCGTCGACGTATTTGTAATCGCGCGTGATAACGTTTTCCTGGCGGATTTTCAGCGCGATAATCTGCCGAATCATATAAGCCGGGCGGTCGAGCGCGGCGTCCAGCTCGGCGTCGATGCCGGGATGGTTTTCGATAATCTCGTGCAGCTCTTCGTCTCTGGCTTTGTCCAACTGTTCGAGCAGGGCGGCTTGCTGCGCGGTCGGCGTGTTCGGCAGAATCGGCGCGGGAATCCAGATTGAAGGCGCGATGATTTCCGGTTTCTGCAAGCCGTCGACCGTCGGACCGTACGAGCTGCGATACATTCCCCGCTTCGAACGCTTGATTGAATTATTATCGTCCAGCCCGCCGACGGCGATGCACGATGGCGCGCTTGCCGGGGGAAAAACCGGATGCGTCGGCAGGTGTCCGGCGTTGCCGACGGCGCAGACGACCGTGATGCCTTCGCGCACGCACGTTTCGACCGCCTGCGATAAGCTGTCGTGCAGGTAGCTCGCCTCGAAATCGCCGCCCGCCGAGATGTTTACCACGCGCACGTCATACTTTTCGCGGTTCGCCAAAACCCATTCCAGACCGTCCAGAATATTCTGCTCGGTGATGCGCCCGGTGCGCGCCAGCTTGACCAGAACGACGTTTGCTTCCGGCGCGATGCCGCGATAAAAACCGTTCGAGAGATTCCCGTTTCCCGCCGCGACAACCGAGGTCATCATTCCGTGCCAACTGGCGACATCGGGCTGAAACAAGGAAGCGTCGGCATCGACGTCGCCCGCCGCCAGATTGCGATAAGCCAGAATGCGATTGCTCGGCGCGGTCAAATCGACGTGCGGGAAAAATCCCGAATCGAGAAAGGCGATAGTCACTCGCTTGCCCGTGTATCTTTCGTCGGCGTCAAGGCGAAGCGGCGTCGAGAGCACGTGCGAGCCGTCCTTTTGCATCGCCGCGTCCTTGATTATCTGCTCCTTGGCGCGCTCGAAAAGACGGACGCAGCGCGCGCAGACGGCTTGAAACGCGTCGGTGCCGGGCGCGTTGGCGCGAATCAGATTTTGCAAATCCTCTTCCAAAACCAGCAGGGGAACGTATTCGTCTTTTGCCTCGCGCGAGCAAACCGGACAGGCATTTGCGCCCGCCGCGACGTCGGCTGCCATCAGGTGTGGCGGAAAATCTGAAGTTTCGTGCGGCGGAGTCATTATTTAGTCGATAACTGAAAACTGAGAACTGATAGTTCAATTCAGAGATTTAAGTTTTTCATAAACAAAAGTTAAAATCAATGCATAGTTGAGAACTGAGAACTGATAACTGATAGTTCAATCTATCAGTTATCAGTTCTCAGTTCTCAACTAAAAAGACTTATGACTCGAAAAAAAGTCGGCTTGGCTTTATCCGGCGGCGCGGCGCGCGGTTACGCGCACCTCGGCGTTTTGAAGGTTTTAGCCGAGCACAATATTCCGATTGATTGTATCGCCGGAACGAGCGCCGGTTCTTTCGCGGGCGCGGCTTTCGCCTGCGGGCTGAGCGTCGACGAAATAATCGCTTTCTCCAAAAAAATCAGTTGGTTTAATATGACCGGCTTCTCCTATTCGCCGAAGGGAATCCTGACCAACGCGCCGATGGGCAATTTTATCAAGCAGAATTTTCCCTTTAAAACCTTTGAGGAATTGCCGATTCCTTTCGCGGCGGTCGCCTGCGATTTGGAGACGGGCGACGAAATCGTTATAAAAGAAGGAGATTTGCCTTTCGCCGTGCGCGCGAGCTGCGCGATTCCGGGCGTTTTCGTGCCGCTCGAAGACGCCGACAGCCGCAAGCTGATTGACGGCGGCGTGGTCGCGCCCGTGCCGACCAGAGCGGTCAGAAAACTCGGCGCGGAAATCGTCATCGCCGTCGACGTTATTTCTTCGGGCGCGACCTATTGGGGAAATCCGAGCACGCTGCTCGGCGTCTTTTTCCAATCGGCGCTGATGCTTCTCCGCACGGCTTCCAAAGCGCATCATTACCGCGCCGACGTGGTGATAATCCCCGAAATCGCGCATCTCCGTCCGGACGAAATCGGCAAAATGGACGAGTTTATCAAGGCGGGCGAAGCGGCGGCGCTGGAAAAGATAGACGAAATTAAAAAACTGATTTCTACGGAAGAAAATTAAGCGCAGAAAACAAAGCGGGCGCGGAGAAAGAAACTTTAACCACAGATTTACACAGATAAACACGAGATTCAAACAGGATGAACAGGATAAGCAGGATAATTTAAAACTAATAACATTGAGCTTTCTTTTCTATCCTGCTTATCCTGTCCATCAAGTCGCGAAGCCTACTTTTAAATCCGCGTTAATCTGTGTAAATCTGTGGTTAAATTCTCTTGGTTCTTACTCTTTTGCGGAATCTTCGATTTCCGCCAGACCTTTGTAAGCGGGCGTGTTTATCGGATGCCCGTCGATGCCGTAGCGCGAGCCGTGGCACGGGCAATCCCACGTTTTCTCCAGGCTGTTGAAACGCACGAGGCAGCCCAGGTGGGCGCAAACCGCCGAGCGTTGATAGAGCTTTCCGTTTTCGTCGCGGTAAGCGGCGATTTTCGTCGTGCCGTGGCTGATGATTGCGCCGTCGCCCGGTTTGATTTCGTCGACCGAGGAAACGTCGCCGCCCGTTATCCAGTCGACATACGGCGCGGTCGAGCTGATGATTTCGGGAATCGCTTCGGTGATTGACTGCGTGGCGAGGCGAGACGGCTCGTAAACTTCCGTCCACGGGTTCTGGCGTTCCAGAATCAAATCCGAAACCAGCATTCCGCCGATTGT
>DATHBC010000632.1:0-1993 GCA_035296345.1 Pyrinomonadaceae bacterium
CCGACGCGGTTAATCGCGCCGACGAAATAACCGTTAGCGACGGCGTGCGCGGGCTGTTCCAATTTCCAGAGATATTCGCTCAAACCCGCAACTGTCGCCGACGGATTAAAAATAATTTCCGCGCCGTTTAAGCCCAGACAGCGCGCGCCTTCGGGAAAATGGCGGTCGTAGCAGATGTAAACGCCGACGCGCGCGAACGCCGTTTCGAAAGTCGGATAACCGAGATTTCCCGGGCGAAAATAAAATTTTTCCCAGAAGCCGGGATTGACGTGCGGAATGTGCGTCTTGCGGTATTTGCCGAGATATTTGCCGTCGGCGTCAATCACGGCGGCGGAATTGTAATAGATTCCGGTGATTTCTTCCTCGTAAATCGGCACAATCAAGACCATCCCGTATTCTTTGGCGACGTCCTGCATCATCTTGACGGTCGGACCGTCCGGAATTTTTTCGACCGCTTCATACCAGCGCGTCTGCTGCTCGGCGCAGAAATACGGCGTCGTGAAAATCTCCTGAAAACAGAGCATCTGCACGCCCTGCTTCGCCGCTTCTTCGACCATTTTCATCTGGTGCTCGATGTTCGCGCGTTTGATTTCCTGAATCGGCGCGTCGGTCGGCGCGACGTTTTTCGCTTGAATAAGCCCGCATTTAATTATTCTTGACATAGTTTACCTCTTAAAATCCAAATGTAATCACGAATTAACAGCCAAACGCCTATCAATCCAAAATCCGAAATCCAAAAATCAGCTCATCCAGTTAACGCCGGCTTCGGGATTCCATTTTATCGTCGTTTTCTTGAGCTTCGTCCAAAATTCAATCGAGCTTTTGCCGGTAATGTCGCCCGCGCCGAAGCGCGAATCGTTCCAGCCGCCGAACGAAAACGGCTCGCGCGGCACGGGAACGCCGATGTTGACGCCGATCATTCCGGCGTTGGCGTGTTCCATCACGTAACGCGCCAAGCCGCCCGATTGCGTGAAAACCGCAGCGGCGTTGCCGTACGGATTCCGGTTTTCGATTTCGATGGCTTCGTCGAGCGTTTCGGTGCGCATAATCGAAATCACGGGTCCGAAAATTTCTTCTCTCGCCACGGACATTTCCGGCGTTACGTAATCAATCACGGTCGGTCCGACGTAAGTGCCGTTTTCCTTGCCCGCAACGGTCGCGCCGCGCCCGTCGACGAGGATTTTCGCGCCGTTTCGCTCGGCTTCCGAAATATAATTTTCGATGCGCTCTTTGGCTTCTCTGGAAATCACCGCGCCGAGGTTTTTGCCGGGCACGACTTTTCGGGCTTCGTCGCAGATTTGCTCGATAATCGGGTTGACGTTGCCGACCGCGAGCATCGCCGAAGCCGCCATGCAGCGCTGCCCGGCGCAGCCCGTCATCGAAGCCGTAACGTTTGTCGCCGTCATCGCCGGGTTAGCGTCGGGCAAAACGAAAAGATGATTTTTCGCGCCGCCGAGCGCGACGCAGCGTTTCAGGTGGCGCGTGCTCTGCTGGTAGACGAGTTTGGCGACTTTGGTCGAGCCGACAAAGCTGACGGCTTCTATTCCGGCGTGCGCGCAGATGCCTTCGACGATTTCCTTTCCGCCGTTGACGACGTTGAAAACGCCGTCCGGAAGCCCGGCTTCCTTTAACAGTTCCGCCATTCGCTGCACCGACAGGGGCACCAGTTCCGAAGGCTTCATAATCATCGTGTTGCCTAAAACGAGCGCGTTCGGCATCGTCCAGTTCGGAACCATTAAAGGAAAATTAAACGGCGCGATTGACGCGACGACGCCGACCGGAAAACGGTCGATGCGGCATTCGACGCCGCGCGAAACTTCCAGAATCTCGCCCGCGACCAGTTGCGGCATCGAGCAGGCGAATTCCGTCAGCTCGATCGATTTTTCGACTTCCGCCTTCGCCTCGTCCCTTGTCTTGCCGTTTTCTTCCGAAACGAGCGCCGTCAATTCGTCGAAATTCTTTTCCAGTAAATAGCGGTACCGGAAGAAAACCT
>DATHBC010000633.1:0-2497 GCA_035296345.1 Pyrinomonadaceae bacterium
GTTCGGTCAATAATAAATTCGTCGGTGATTGCCGGAAGTTCAGGTTAAATCCGACGCCGAGGCGTCGCAGTTCCGCGAGACATTCGGAGACTCAAAAAAAGTATTCAAAACGGCTTTTTTAAACGGTTGAAATTATCTGCCGGGCTTATGCGGGCTTTCTGCCGCTTATCCGACAGGCAGGCTCAAGGGAATAACAAAGAATCAGCGCGGTTGTCGAGCGACGCGCCGCCGACGGCAAATGCCCGCCGCGACAGATTGCCGCTCGCAGGCAAATTTTTATTGACAGGCGCTAGTTACCGGAGGAAAATCGAAGTGAAAAAAATCATCTTAAACGTTTTATTTGCGCTCGCCGCTGTCGTTTCGTCTTTTGCCCAGGCAAGCCAGCCGCAGCAGCCGCAGGCGACGCTGTTTCGCCAGCCGACCATCAGCCGCACCGAAATCGTTTTTTCATACGGCGGCGATTTGTGGACCGTGCCGCGCGCGGGCGGCGACGCGCGCCGATTGACGGCGGGCATCGGCATCGAGACGAACCCGTATTTTTCGCCCGACGGCGGCACGATTGCCTTTACCGGCGAATACGACGGGAACGCCGACGTTTACCTTGTTCCGGCGACGGGCGGCGTGCCGAAACGCCTGACGTTTCACCCTTCGGTCGACGAAGTTTCCGGCTGGACGCCCGACGGCAGAAACGTTCTGTTCGCTTCGACGCGCAACAGCAGTTCCGGCGCTTCGCGCCTCTACACTTTCCCGGTCGACGGCACGGGGCTGCCGTTTGAAGTTCCGCTGCCGATGGCTGACCGCGGCTGGCTCTCGCCCGACGGTCAATTTATCGCCTACGAGCCGCTCTCGCAATGGCAGAGCGATTGGAAACGCTATAAAGGCGGGCAGACGCAGCCGATTTGGATTGCCAGGCTTTCGGATTCGACCATCGAAAAGCTGCCGCGCGAAAATTCCAACGACAAATGCCCGATGTGGCTGGGCGACAAAATTTATTTTCTGTCCGACCGCAACGGCGGCGTAGTTTCGCTTTTCTCGTTCGATACGAAATCGAAAAGAGTCGAGCAGGTCGTCGAAAACAAAGGGCTGGACATAAAATACGCCTCGGCTGGCGGCGACACGATTGTTTACGAACAATTCGGCGCGATTTACACGCTCGAAGCCGGCTCGAAAAGCGCGAAAAAAGTAAACATCCGCGTCGCCGGAGATTTTCCGGGCGTGCGCCCGCGTTATGAAAAAGTCGGCGGTCGCATCGCCAACGTCGCGCTCTCGCCGACCGGCATCCGCGCCGTTTTCGAAGCGCGCGGCGAGATTATTTCCGCGCCAGCCGATAAGGGCGACCCGCGCAATCTGACGAACACGACCAACGCCATGGAGCGCGACCCTGCTTGGTCGCCCGACGGCAAATGGATTGCTTATTTTTCCGACGAATCGGGCGAGTATATGCTTCACCTGCGCGACCAGACCGGCATGGGCGAGGTGAAAAAAATCGCGCTCGGCGACGGCAAGCCGGGATTTTACTCTTCGCCCGTCTGGTCGCCCGACAGCAAGAAAATCGCTTACAACCGGCAGGACGTCAGCCTGTGGTACGTCGATGTCGAAAAGGGCGCGAACGTTAAAGTCGACACGAACACTTTCGCCGATTTGGACGACGTTTTAGAGCCTTCGTGGTCGCCCGACAGCAAGTGGCTGACATACGTCCGGCAGCTCGATAATCGCCTGCGCGCCGTTTATTTGTATTCGGTGGATAAAAATCAGCGAAATCAAATCACGGACGGGCTCGGCGACGCGCGTCACATCGTTTTCGACAAAAGCGGAAAATACGTCTTTTTTACGGCGAGCACAAACGTCGGTCCGACGATCAGCTTTGCAGACCTTTCAGGGATAGCGCATCAAACCTCGCGCAGCATTTACGCCGTCGTTCTGCGAAACGATATTCCGTCGCCGCTCGCGCCGGAAAGCGACGAGGAAAAAGTCCAGCCGGAAAAAAGAGACCAGCCGCCGGTCGTCGTGCCGACCGTCACGCCTTCGCCCGCGCCGCAGCCGAAACCGGTCGAGCCGACGCGCGTCGATTTGGAAGGCATCGACCAGCGCGTCATCAGCGTCACGCAGATTCCGGCGCGCAATTACAACGGGCTTTGGGCGGGCAAAGCGGGGATTTTGTACGTCACGGAAATTCCGCAGGTGCAGCCGCAGCCCGGGCAGTTCGGCATGACGCTGCACAAATTCGATTTGGAAAAACGCAAATTCGAGGAAGTGAAAACCGGCGTTGCGGGCTTCGACATCTCGGCAAACGGCGAAAAAATGCTTTACCAGCAAGGTCCTATTTGGAATCTGGTTTCGACGACGCTGCCGGCGCGACCGGGCGAGGGAATCGTTAAAACGACCGAGATGGAAGTTTACGTCGACCCGCGCGTCGAATGGCGGCAGATGTTCAACGAAATCTGGCGCGGCGAGCGCGACTTTTTCTACGACCCGAACACGCACGGGCTGGACATCG
>DATHBC010000634.1:0-4052 GCA_035296345.1 Pyrinomonadaceae bacterium
GACGTGGTTTGCCAGCGCGAGATTTATTTCGGTGCTGCCGATGCGCTCGGCGCGCGCGTGGACGACGTTTCCCTTGGCGATAATGGCGATGTTGGTCGTGCTCGCGCCGATGTCGACGACCGCCGAAGCGCGCTTGTCGCGCGGGCTGACGCCTGCGCCGAAGGCTGCCGCCAAGCCTTCCTCCATCATAAAGACTTTACCGATGTGCGATTCTTCAGCCGCGTGCATCAGCGCGCGCTGCTCGACGTGCGTCACCTCCGACAGCATACTCATGACGGCTTGCGTGGAAACCTGCGAGCCGCCGGATTTGGATTTGCGGACGAAATAGGCGAGCATTTTTTTCGTGCGCTCGAAATCCGCCACGACGCCGCCGCTCAAAGGCGCGATAACCACGACGTCGCGACCTTCGCGTCCCTGCATATCGTAGGCTTCCTGCCCGTAGGCGACGATTTCTTCGGTCAATTCGTTGACGGCGACCAGCGACGGCTCGTCCAGGACAATATCCCGCCCTTTCACGGCGATAATCGTGTTGGCGGTTCCCATATCAATCGCCATCGAATCCGTGACCAAATTTCTGAGTGATGCTATTCCCTTCATAGAGGCTTCAATTCCTAATTAAAACTAAAGTCGCAATGGCTGAAAAGTTCTACTTTGGGAGAGATAATTTTCGAAGAATTTTTCAGTTTTGTAATTCTAACTCAACTCCATTTTACTTCAAACAGCGAGACGGGCTGCAAGCGATTTTTTACCTGCAAAGGCTCCTGCGGTTTTAGAGAAATCGGCTCGTGGCACGCCCTGGCGGTCGCTTCGCTGATTAAAATCTGTCCCGCCTGCGCGTTTGATTCGAGCCTCGAAGCCAGATTGACCGTGTCGCCGATTGCCGTGTATTCGCTGCGCTTGTCCGAACCGATATAGCCGACCGTGGCGACGCCCGTGTGCAGCCCGATGCCGACGCCGATTTCGTTGAAATTTTCGATTTTCAATTCCTCGTTCAGCGTCTGGATTCGGCGCTGCATCGCGATTGCCGCTTCCAGAGCGTTTTTCGCGTCGTCCTCGGTCGCCGTCGGCGCGCCGAACAGCGCCATCAAGCCGTCGCCCGTGTATTTATCGAGCGTCCCGCCGTGCGCGAAAATTATCTCGCTCATCGCCGAAAAGAATTTGTTTAAAAGCCCGACGATTCTTTCCGGGTTTTCGTGCTCGGAAATCGCCGTAAAGCCGCGAATATCGGCAAACAACACCGTAATCGTCTGATTGACGCCGCCCAAGCGAAAAGAATCGGGCTTTTCCAGCAGTTGTTTGACGACGTATTCCGGCATAAAACGGCTGTAATTTGCCCGCGCCACTTCTTCGCGCGCCAGCCGTTTATGCGCTTTGACGGTTTCGACGGCGACGGCGGTTTGCGCCGCGACCGCCGAGATTAATTCCAAATCTTCCTGGCTGAACGCGGCGAACGGGTCGAGACGGTCGGCGTAGACGACGCCGTGAACGTTAGATTCGGTTATCAAAGGCGCGCAAATCGTCGAGCGCACGCCCTGCGAGACGATTGATTCGGAGCCGGAAAACTGCTCGTCCGTCCGCGCGTCCTGCGAGAGCAGAGCGACTTTTTCGCGCATTACCTTCTGCGTAATCGTCCGCGAAATCGTCAGTTTTTCCGTCAGAGCTTCCATCGTCTCGTCGCGCGCTTTGATCGCAATCGGAAACAGGCTGTAATCCAGAATCTTGCCGTTCACGTTTTCGTCGGCTATCAGCGCGACGACTCTTTCGGCGGGCGTTCCGCGAAAGATTAAATCCGTCGCCTTGACAAAAATTTCCTTCAAGTCAAACACCGTGCCAAGCGTTTTGCTCATCTCGTAAAGCAGCTCTAAAACCTGTGCTTTACGGCGTAAATCCTTAATTTCTTCGGGCGTGACGAGATTGGCTTCGATTGATAAATTTGAACGTTTTCCAATAATTTCGCTTGCCGAGATTAAAAGCTGCGTGTGCCCCAGCGGTCGGTCGTCGTAATTGACGGCTTCCGGCATCTTCTCGGTCGGCTCCTCGACGGCGCGCTCGAATTCCAGACGACTGCCGCCGATGGTGATGACGTCGCCCGATTCCAGAGGCTTTTCAAACTGCGGCGCGCCGTTGACGAAAACGCGGTTGACGCTGCGTTTCAATTCGCCCGCGGCGTCGTAGTAACCGTCAATCAGCGTCCAGTCATTCTCGCCCGCCCGAACCTGCGCGTGACGGCGCGAGACGCGCTGGTCGTTCAAAACGATGTCGTTGTCTTTCGCCCTGCCGATTGAATAGACGGTGTTCGGAAGCAGAACCAGCTCCCAACTTTTTCCGCCGACTTCCGTAATTTTAAGAATTCCGCCCACAGTTTTGATATTCGCAAACGGTCAATGATAAATTGAAGCATAAATAATTTACCACTTACCGCGCGCCATTTACCACTTGGTTATGATTTATTTCGACAATAATGCGACCACCGCGATTGCGCCGGAAGCTTTCGCGGCGATGCAGCCTTTTTTAACGGAATTTTACGGCAACCCTTCCTCCGCTCACACCTTCGGGCGAGGCGCGCGCCGAGCCGTCGAAGCCGCGCGCGAGCTGGTTGCCGCGCTCGTCGGCGCAAATTCGGCGAATGAAATCGTTTTCACCTCCGGCGGAACCGAATCCGACAACTGGGCAATCTTAGGCGCGCTCGAAGCCAATCCCGAAAAGCGTCACATCATTACCACGCGCGTCGAACACGAAGCCGTCCGCAAACTGTGCGAAAGGCTGGAAGATAAAAATTACGAAATAACGTGGCTGGAAGTCGACGAAAACGGTTTTCTGAATCCGGACGAGCTGAAAAACTCACTGCGCGACGACACGGCAATCGTTTCGGCGATGCTGGCGAACAACGAAACCGGAATTTTGTTTCCGGTCGCGGAGATGGCGCGCGTCGTCAGGGAAAATTCCGGCGCGCTTTTTCACACGGACGGCGTGAACGCGGTCGGGAAAATTCCGATTGATTTGAAAAACACGGCGATTGATTTGTTCTCGCTTTCCGGTCACAAATTTCACGCGCCGAAAGGCGTCGGCGCGCTTTATATAAAAGACGGCGTGGATTTACCGTCGTTTTTTACCGGCGGCGGACAGGAAAACGCGCGCCGCGCCGGAACGGAAGCCGTTCATCAAATCGTCGGCTTGGGCAAAGCGGCGCAGCTTGCCGGTGATTTTTCCGCGATGGAAACGGTTCGCGCGCTGCGCGACCGGCTCGAAGACGAAATTTTAAGCCAAATCCCGAACGCCAAAATCAACGGCACGGCTGACCGCAGATTTCGGCTGCCGAATACCGCAAACATTTCGTTTCCGAATCTGAACGGCGAAGCGATTCTGGCAAAGCTGAACGACGCGGGCGTCTGCGTTTCGACCGGCTCAGCCTGCAACGCCGAAAATCACGTCGCGTCGGCAGTTTTGCAGGCGATGAACGTTCCTTATTCGGATGCGATGGGCGCGATTCGCTTTTCTCTCGGTCGTTATAACACCGAACGGGAAGTCGATTTCGTCCTGGAAAAACTGCCGCAGATTATCGCCGATTTAAATTCTATGTCTCTGTAGTTCTCTTCTCGAACTTGACGCGGCGGTAGATTCCTTCCAGATTCAGCTTTAAGCCGACCGCTTGAAGCTCAATCTGCTCGTCCAAATCGCTGTCGTTATAAAAATAAGTTATCCAGCGACCGTCGGGCTGGCGGCGATGGATTTCGACCGAGATTTTCTCCTGTTCGACGATAACGTATTCCTGCACGCTCGGCATCTGCTGGTAAAACAGAAGCTTTTCGCGACGGTCGATTTCCTTCGTCGAAGGCGACAGAACCTCGACAATCAGAATCGGCTGGTTGCGAAAGTAAGGATTTTCGGGGTTTTCCTCGCACGTAACGAGAACGTCCGGGTAATAATAAACATTCTGACTGGCGCGAACTTTGATGTCGCCGAAAAAAGGCTCGCAATATGAATCGCGAAGATGATTGGATAATGAAACGTAAATATTACCGGCGATACGGTTGTGTTTGTCGCTTGTGCCA
>DATHBC010000635.1:0-3558 GCA_035296345.1 Pyrinomonadaceae bacterium
ACCAAAAATCGGAGCGCTAATCAAAGTTTGTTTCAGTGTGCCGTTGAGAAAATCGTTCAAGCCAATCGCGAAAACGACGGCGACCGAGGCTTGCGCGCCGGTTTTGCCGACGAAAATCAGCATCCAGCCGTAGAGAAAGCTCCAGACGCGCCCGTACGCGTCGCGCAGAAAAACGTATTCGCCGCCCGCCTGCGGCTTCATCGCCGAAAGCTCGGCGTAAGTCAGAGCGCCCGCCAGCGATAAAATACCGGCGGCAACCCACGCGATAATCACCCAGGTCGGGTCGCCGACGTTACAGGTCATCACGCGCGCTTTCAAAAACACGCCCGTGCCGATAACGTTTCCCAAAATAATCGAAATCGCCGCCACGAGTCCCAGACCGCGAATCAAAGTTATCTTATCCGTTGCATTTGGAGTCATATTTTTTTTCGATTTTGTTCAAAGAAACTGCTTGTCAGCATCTTACTTTAATCTCGCCGCAAAAGAAAATAAATCTTTCGTGTTAGAATTTTTGCCGTGCGCGAAATTTTCTTTTCAGCCGACCGCCTGGTCGCCGCTCTGCTCAATCTGCCGAAAGAGAAAAACGTTTGCCTGCTCGATAGCTGCGGCGCGGGTCATCTGGATTCTCATCTTTTGATTGCGGGTTTTAATCCGGTCGAAATCATGGAAATAACCGGGACGGACGCCGACAAAACGCTCGAAATTTTAAACCGGAAGCTTTCGGCGGAAAATCTCTTCGCGATTTTCACCCTCGCCTACGATTTCGGCTTGAAGCTCGAAAACATACAGCCGCGCCCGAAAGAATTTTCAAATTTCGACGAGCCCGATATTTTTCTCGCTCTTTTCGATTGTTTAATCATTCACGACTACGACGCGCGGAAAACTTTTCTAATCGGAGACGAAAACAAATTCGACCGAATCCAGCACATTCTTTCCGGTTCTCCGCGCTTTCCCGGCTTTCCGGATACTCAAAACTCAAAAATCTCCTCGAATTTCAGCGAGGAAAACTACATCGCCGCCGTCGAGAAAATCAAAGAGCGCATCCGTCGCGGCGATACTTATCAGACAAATCTGACGCGGCAAATCCGCGCCGAACTGCCCGAAAACCTCACACCCGGACAAATTTTCCGGCATCTGCGAAAAAACCATCCCGCGCCTTTTGCCGCCCTCCTGCACAGAAAAAACGATACCGTCATTTCAGCCTCGCCCGAAAGATTTTTTTCGATTGCGGAATGCGGAACGCAAGATACGGAATTTTCCGCGAGGCGCAAACGAGTTATCACCACTTCACCGATTAAAGGCACGCGCCCGCGCGGAAAAACCGTCGAGGAAGATTTGCGTCTGAAACAGGAATTAATAAACTCCGAAAAAGACCGCGCCGAAAACGTCATGATTGTCGACCTTTTGCGCAACGACCTCGGCAGAATCTGCAAATTCGGCAGCATCCGCGTCGAAAAGCTCTGCGAACTGCAGCAGCACCCGACGTTTTTCCATCTCGTCTCAACCGTCTCGGGCGAGCTGCCCGCAGAAATTTCCTTTTCCGAAATAATCAAAGCCGTCTTTCCCTGCGGCTCAATCACCGGCGCGCCCAAAATCCGCACCATGCAAATCATAGACGAAATCGAAACCGCCCCGCGCGCCCTTTCGATGGGCGCAATCGGCTATTCAATCCGAAATTTAAGAAATACGGCTCTCGACTCTCCGCTCTCGACTCTTCACTCCTTCGATTTGAGCGTCGCCATCCGCACAATGGTCATTCGCGGGCGGGAAGCAATCTTCAACGTCGGCGGCGGCATCGTCATCGACAGTGTTGCCGAGCGGGAATACGAGGAAACGATTACTAAAACGCGCGCCTTGCTTTCCGCCATTCGCGGAAAATTTACTTGAGCGCAAGGAACTTTTTCTCTTTTGCGGTGTCTAATCAGACAAATTTCTGAAAAGGAGAAATCTGTCTGATGTCTGAAGCCAAACCGAATATTAACGTCACGCCTTTGATTGACGTGCTGCTCGTTCTTTTGATTATTTTTATGGTTATTTCGCCGTCGAAGCCGAGCCGTTTCGAGGCGAAAGTGCCGCAGGAGACGAAGCCTGATGATTTGCCGCCGAATCCGAATACTTTGATTGTGACGATAAATGCGGATTCTTCGCTGAGGCTTAATCAGGATGATGCAGGCTCGATTGCCGAGCCGCAGAGCTTAATGGAAAAGCTGTCGGGAGAGTTCGAAAAGCGGTTGCAGGATGGAATCTATGATGAAAATCTGGCGAAGCGCAGCGATTTGTCGAACGAAGAAAGGGTTTTGAAGACGGTTTTTATCAAAGCGCCGAAGAATTTTTCCTACGGCGAGGTGGCGAAAGTGGTCGATACGGTGAAGCTTTCGGGCGCGAATCCGGTCGGCTTGCAGATTGACGCGCTGGACTGAAATTTTCGGCAACAATTCACGAACATTTATCATCTACTCTGCGTAATTTTTTAATGAGAATTGGTCGGGCGAAGGCTTTGCGAAAGGCGTGCAAAAAGATTTTTCGTTGCCCGGTTTTGTGCTATAATCGCTTTGCCTGATAAGGCAGAAAAACCTTAGTACTGTTCTCTCCGGCTCTCCTTATTAAAAAGCGATGGTGGATTATTACAAGGTTTTAAAAGTTTCGCCGCAGGCTTCCCCGGCTGATATAAAATCGGCTTATCGACGGCTGGCGCGAAAGATGCACCCGGACGTAAACGGCGGGACGGAAGAAGCTACGCGCCAGTTCGCCCTGATAGCCAAATCTTACGAGGTTTTGAGCAATCCGCAGGAACGCGCCTTCTACGACAAACAATATTTCAAAGCTTTTCACGCCAACGCTTCGATTCACGAGACGGATTCGGTGCTGTTTTCCGATAATTCGCACGCCAGCCGCATGCGGCGGATTGCTTACGAGAATCGCTATAACCGAATTGTCGACAGTATAATCGACGCCGAGCGAAAGGAAGTTCTGGCGCTGCAAAAAGTGATTTTCCCGATTGTCGCGCTTTTTCTGTCGACCTGTTTCGTGGCGATTTTCAAACCGAAATTCTGGTCAAACTCGGAGATTATCGGCAAGATTATTCTGCTGACGCTTTTTACCATCGGTCTCGTTCATCTGATTAATCGCCTGCGTGCCGGGTTTGAACATTACACATACAATAACAGGCGTCTGCACGATTCGATTCTCGGAGAAAACGAAGAGGAAACGCGCCCGTATTCGCGAATTACGGCGGTGGCGTTTCTGCTGATTGGAATCGCCGTCAGCCTCGGCGTCGGGATGGTTATCGGAAATTATCTGGAAATGTTTATCGCCGCCTCGATGCCGAAACTTTTTTCGCCCACGCTGCGGCTCGAATTCATTTTCTACCCGCCGATTGTCGTGCTGCTGGTCGACGCCATGCACGGCGTCGCTTCTAAAGTAGACTATTAAACTGAGAACTGAGAACTGAGAACTGAGAATTAAAAGCTGACGGCTAATGGCTGCAAGCTGGCAGCTATTATCAATTATCAGTTCTCAGTTCTCAGCTCCCGATTTGACATCGTTAATTCTAAAATT
>DATHBC010000636.1:0-7187 GCA_035296345.1 Pyrinomonadaceae bacterium
AATAAGAAAAGGATTTACATTTTGACGATTTCCAGAGTTGATTAACATGTTAAATACGCCGGATTATTTTTTCTCTTCTTTGACTCCCAGCCCGTTGACGATTGACGAAACGACCGATTCGGCGAAAGCGCGCGCCATTCGCTCGACCGCCGGGTCTTCTTCGTTAAAGAACGAGCGCGGGTCTTCGGAAAACTCGAACGAATCGCGGAAGATGAAATTTTGATTGTCGAACAGAATTTTATTTTCCTGTAAATCTCTCACGGTAACGGCGACGACAATCGTCACCTCGTAGATGCGCGCGCGACCTTCGCGGTCAAGCAGAACGCCCGTGAAATTGAAATCGCGAATCGTGCCTTCGATAACGGCGTCCGCGTCCTCGCGGCTTCCCTGCACTTTCAAACCGCGCCCGCGCCGGATTACTTCGCGCGTCACCGCTTCGGTAAAACGCGATTCGACGCGGTAGCGCAAACCGCGCGCCTCGAATTGAAACGCGGGCACGGCGACCTTTTTGATGCGCTTCGGCAAACCCGAATTCGTCACCGGCTTGTAACATTCCGTAAAGCCGGAAACCAGAAGAAAAACTATAACGATTATTGTAAAACGAACGAATCTCATAATTCTGTTTTGATTGCTTCGACAATTTTCAAAGTCTCGACCGTCGCTTTCACGTCGTGAACGCGGACGATATTCGCGCCGTTCCAGACGGCGATTGCCGCGCTCGCCAGACTTCCCTGTAATCTTTCGCCAGCCGGAACGCCGCCGAGAATTTTTCCGATAAACGATTTTCGAGACGCGCCGACCAGCATCGGAAATTCTGAAAACTCTTTTGCCAGTTTATCCAATTTCGCCAAAAGCTCTAAATTCTGATTGAAAGTTTTGCTGAATCCGACGCCGACGTCCAGCGCGATGTTTACCCTTTTGACGTTAAAGCTCAAGGCTTTTTCGATGCTCCAATGAAGTCCTGCGGAAACTTCCTTTAAAATATCCGCGACCGGTTTCTGCCGGTGCATCGTCTCGAAATCGCCGCGCAGGTGCATTAAAACCAAACCCGCGTTTTGAGCCACCGCAACCTGAGCGATTCCCTCATCAAACCGCAAACCCGAAACGTCATTTATAATTTCCGCGCCCGCTTCGATGCCCTTTTCGGCGACTTCGGATTTACTAGTATCAATCGAAACCGGAACGTCAAACCTTTTAACAATCGCTTCAATTACCGGAACGACGCGCCGCGTTTCTTCATCGACCGAAACTCTTTGACTCGCGGGACGCGTGCTCTCGCCGCCGATGTCCAGAATGTCCGCGCCTTCCGCGATTAGTTTTTCGGCTTGTCGCAGGCTTGCGTCAAGCGAAAAAAACTCGCCGCCGTCGGAAAAACTGTCCGGCGTGACGTTCAGAATCGCCATCACGAGAGTTTTTTCAAAAGATAATTTCCGCCGCGAAGTTTGCCAAAACATAGAAAGTGGAAAAGTGGAAAAGTGAAAAAGTGAAAATGAAAAAGCAAAATGGTAAAAAATAAAAAAGGGAAAAGCCGTTTAACTTTTCCCCTTTTTCACTTTTTCACTTTTTCACATTCACGCTATGCGGTTGCCGGATTGTTCGGCGTAATCGGCGGCAGAATCGGTTTCTTGAACGGATTCAGCGAACCTTCGCCGTCGGCTTTCTGCGGCGTTCCGCCGCCGTTCGTGTTCGATTCCGTTCCGTCGTCGTCGAGCGGCAAGCCGGCGACGAGGCGGCGAATCTGAACGCCGTCGAGCGTTTCTCGCTTAATCAATTCTTCCGACAGGCGAACCATTGCGTCGGCATTTTCCAGAATAATGGTTCTGGCGCGCTCGTATTGCTCGGAAATGATTTTCTGCACTTCCTGGTCAATCTTAATCGCCGTGTCTTCGGAATAATCGCGATGCTGCGAAATCTCGCGTCCCAGAAAGATTTGCTCTTCCTTTTTGCCGAAGGTCAAAGGACCTAATTCCGACATTCCGTATTCGCAAACCATCGAACGAGCCAGCTCGGTCGCGCGCTCAATGTCATTTGAAGCGCCGGTCGTGATGTGGTCGGCGCCGAGATAAATTTCTTCGGCGATGCGCCCGCCCATAAAGATTGCAATCTGGCTCAGCAAATATTCTTTCGTATAGCTGTGACGGTCGCCTTCGGGCAGTTGCTGCGTGACGCCGAGCGCCATGCCGCGCGGAATAATCGAAACTTTGTGAACCGGGTCAGCCGAAGGAACTTTCAGACCGACCAGCGTGTGACCGGCTTCGTGATACGCGGTCAGACGTTTTTCGGCGTCCGAGATAACCATGCTTTTACGTTCCGCGCCCATCAAAACCTTGTCTTTCGCGATTTCGAAATCCGACATCGTGACGACTTTTTTGTTGTAACGCGCCGCGTTCAAAGCCGCTTCGTTGACGAGGTTCGCCAGGTCTGCGCCGGTAAATCCGGGCGTTCCGCGCGCGATGATGTTGACATCGACGGCTTCGTCGAGCGGAATTTTCCGGGTGTGAACTTTCAGAATGCCTTCGCGTCCGCGAACGTCCGGACGACCGACGACGACACGGCGGTCAAAGCGTCCCGGACGAAGCAGCGCCGGGTCGAGAACGTCCGGGCGGTTGGTCGAAGCGACCAGAATCACGCCGTCGTTCGATTCAAAACCGTCCATTTCAACCAGAAGCTGGTTCAAAGTCTGCTCGCGCTCGTCGTGTCCGCCGCCCAAGCCGGCTCCGCGATGACGACCGACAGCGTCGATTTCGTCGATGAAAATGATACACGGAGCGTTTTTCTTGCCCTGTTCAAAAAGGTCGCGCACGCGGCTCGCGCCGACGCCGACGAACATTTCGACGAAATCCGAACCGGAAATCGAGAAAAACGGAACGTTCGCCTCGCCCGCGATGGCTTTCGCCAGAAGGGTTTTGCCCGTTCCCGGAGGTCCGACCATCAAAACGCCTTTCGGAATGCGCCCGCCGAGCTTTTGAAATTTTTGCGGGTCTTTTAAGAATTCGATGATTTCCTGCAATTCTTCTTTGGCTTCTTCGACGCCCGCGACGTCTTTAAACGTGATGCGTTTCTGTTGGTTGTTCAGCAGCTTGGCGCGCGATTTGCCGAAGCTCAGGGCTTTGTTTCCGCCCGCCTGCATCTGCCGCAGCGTAAAGACCAGGAATCCGACCAGCAGCAGAAACGGAAGCGCCTGAATCAGGATAATCCAGAAATAGTTGCTCGAAACAGGCTCGAATTTAACTACTGCGCCAGCCGTTTTAGCGGTTGCCAAAAGCGATTCGCGCGGCGCGTCGGTCGTGTCCAGCTTAGTGAAAAATTTACTATTTGGGTTTGCTTTTTCGGTCAGCTCAACCGAATCCTGTTTGATATAAATTTCCCCGATGTTTTGTTGCTCGATTCGGGTGATAGCCTGGTCGAAGGATAATTCCTGCGGATTTTTCGTCTGCGTGCGCTGGATGAACCATACAAACAGCAGCGCGCTGGAAATAATCATCAACCACAATAAAATTTGTTTTGCTTTAGAACTCAACTTTTAGCCTCCAAACTACCTTCATCCTAAATAATTACGTGCTGCTAGGATGAAAGTTTCGTTCGATTCGTTGTTTAAATTGTTCCCTTGTGTTCTGGCGTGAAAGTTGTTTCATAATCGCCAATTATTGATTTTAATTGCGCGGCAGGTTTTTTACAACCTTTCTTTCTTTAAAAACTAATGTTCCGCCGCTTTTGACGACCGTTTCGCCGCGCGGCAGCTCGGCGAATCTGCCGCTTTTCCGGCTGAAAATCAAACGCTCGACCGCTTCCAGGTGTTTTAAATCGAGCTGCCGCAAATCGCCGCGCCGCGCCGCGAGCCACGCCCGCAAAACTCTGCGCCGCGCCGCCGGTGAAAGATTTTTCAGGACTGCGATTTTCAGCTCGTCGTTATTTGCTTCGCCCGACGGGCGGCTGGAAAGCTTTTCCAGCTCTTCGTGCTCGTCGCGCAAAAGGGCTGCCGTCGCCGCCAGCCGCTCGATGATTTTCGGATTTAAATCCTGCAAAAGCGGCAAGAGCACGCGGCGCACGCGCACGCGCTTAAAAGCCAAATCCTCGTTCATCGAATCATAGCGAAATTCAATTCCGCCGTCGTGACAATATTTTTCGGTATCGCTGCGCTTCGCCCAATTGAGCAAAGGACGAACCAGAAGAATTGCGGAATGCGGAACGCGGAATGCGGAATTGAGCGAAAAATCTTCGGGCTTCGATGTCTGGTCTTCGGTTTCAGATTCCGCATTCCGCGTTCCGCGTTCCGCATTTTCTTCAGGTTCCGCGTTCAAAATTCTCACGGGCTTCATTCCCGAAAGTCCTTCGATGCCGCTGCCGCGAATCAGATTCAGCAGGAAAGTTTCCGCCTGGTCATTAATGGTATGAGCGGTTAAAACGCCGCGCGCGTGGAGGTTTTCGGCAACGCCGGTCAGAAAATCGTAACGCGCAAGGCGCGCCGATTGTTCGAGATTTCCCTTTTTCGAAATCTCGCCGTGACCGATTGCCAGTTCAAAATCGTATCTGACGGCTAAATCTCTGACGAATTTTTCGTCGGCGTCGCTTTCCGCGCCGCGCAGGTTGTGATTGAAATGCGCGAGGACAAAACGCAGGTTCAGCTTCTTTCTTTTTTTCAAATCGTCGAGCGCCAGCGCCAGCGCCAGCGAATCGGCTCCGCCGGAAACGGCGACGACGAAAGTGTCATCAGCGGACGCCAGTCCCAGTTTTCGCCATTCGGTCAGTAAATTACGGACAAAATCATTCATTCGATTTCATTCGCCAATAAAAATTAGATGTTCGGTCGCCGGAAATCAGCTCGAATATATCTTCCGTCATATTTCCCGCGCGGTCGGGATAATTATAAACTTAGTATAAATGCCGGATGGATGTATGCAATTTCTGCAAGACTGCCTGCCGGAACATAATAAAAATCTATATATAACAGATAAAAGGGAAGCTTTCCCGAAAGCTTCCCTTACTCACTGACGAATCAGTGTACCGATATTATCATGTATCGATATTATCTTCTGGTAGTTGATTCATCGTCATCAATTAACTTGTCGTCAGGATTCACCGCTTCGGCAATCTCGTGACCCGCGACTGCGCCGCCGGTCGCGCCGATGACGCCGCCGACCACGCCGCCCGCTGCCGTGCCGACGCCCGGAACGACCGAGCCGATAGCCGCGCCCGTAACCGCGCCGCCGACCGCGCCGCCGCCCGTTCCAAGAGCGTGGTCGCCGTCCTGTTCATCGCCGGGCTGCGGATTTACCGCTTCGGCGACTTCGTGTCCGGCTGCGCCGCCCGCGATTCCGCCTGCCACCGCTCCGACCACGCCGCCGGCAGCCGTTCCGACACCGGGCGCTACGGCTGTTCCGATTGCCGCGCCGGTTGCCGCGCCGCCCGCAACGCCGAGTCCGGTTCCGACCACGTGCGAGCCGCCGCTTCTGCTGAATTCATTATGGAAATACTGTGCATCATCATCGTTGCGCGCGTTCACGCCCATGTAAATACCGCCGTTTTTGATGCCTGATTCATATTCAGCGGCGTGTTCCTCAGGAATTCCCGAGCCGACCAGCGCGCCGAGCAAGCCGCCGGTCAAGCCGCCCGCGCCCGCGCCCGCCAATGCCGCCGCAATCGGTCCGGCAACGACCAGACCCAAGCCGGGCAAAAGGACGTTCGTTCCGATGGCGGCAATACCGCCGATGATTGCGCCCAGCGTTCCGCCGATTGCCGAACCGACGCCGGCGCCTTCAAGGGCTTTGCTGCCGAGTTCGGTATCCGCCGTGTCTTCGCCGAAATGTCTTTTGCGCGTTTCGTCCGACATCAATAAATTGACATCTTCCGTACTATAACCGCGGCTTGATAACGATGAATATGCGCGTTCCGCACTTTCCCGGTCATTGAAAAGACCGCCTATTGTCCGATTTTGTCCTGTTGATTGATTCATAATTTGTTCTCCCGTTTAATTGTTGAATTTTTGCACTTATCTCCGACTTTAAGAACTGCATTAAATTCGGACATTTTTATTTTAAACACTGATGAAAGCAATCTTTGTGCCATATAAAATTAAATGATTTTGCGCTCTAAAAGCCGACAACTATGCGAAAATCGTATAGTAAAATGTCTTAAAAAAAGTCATTTTTGAGTTCTAATTAATAGCAAGCTTCTCAGTCCGAAAATGCAACACGATACAAATGCTCCGGCGCGCGCCGAAAAGAATTTCTCTGCTTTCTGAAAGTTATAGAGTTTAGAACGGGCTGATATTTGGTATGCGCCGATTCCGTAATCTCAAAAACGCCGGTTTATGCAGCAGCAAAAAGTGATAATACCCGTCTCATAAACGTCTCTTTTTGAGACAAAAAGAAACTATAAGTAAAAGGCTTCGCACAATTAAGCGCGAAGCCTTTTTATTGATAGGTAAAGGTTAAATTTACCTGACGTAAGCATTGGGTGTCGGGATGTCACCGTTGGTTCCAAACTGGATGCCCGCAAATCCCTGCGTCGAGCGCAGTAGATACCAAATGCCTTCTGAGGGACGGAAAACCGCAAAATCCGCTTTGCCGTCGCCGTCGTAATCCGCCGGAGCGGGTCTGTCGATGGAAATACCGAATTGCGTCGCCGTGAAAGTATCAGTTGCGCTGTTGATGCGATACCAAACCCCGTCCGACGGACGCCAGACGGCTAGATCCGTCTTGCCGTCGCCGTCGTAATCAGCCGCGACCGGCTTGTCTTCAGCTATGCCGAAGTGAATGCCGACAAACTGCCCGTTTGAGCTGTTGATGCGATACCAGTTTCCGTCCGAAGGACGAAACACCGCGACATCGGCTTTTCCGTCGCCGTCGAAATCCGCCCCGACAATCGGTTTGTCTCCGTTCGCGCCGAAAGGAACGGTATCGAAATTCTGCGACGGCGTGCCCGTCGGACGCGCGATATACCACGCTCCGGCTGATGGACGGAAAACGGCTAAATTAGCTTTGCCGTCGCCGTCGAAATCTCCCGGCGCGGGAATGTCGCCGTTTGCCCCAAACTGCGCGGCGCGGAATCCGGCGGTCGATTGCATTATATACCACGTGCCGTCGGACGGTCGCCAGACGGCAACATCGGTTTTGCCGTCGCCGTCGTAATCAGCCGGAACAATCACATCGCCGTTTAAGCCAAATTGAACGGAGTCGAAATTCTGC
>DATHBC010000637.1:0-3624 GCA_035296345.1 Pyrinomonadaceae bacterium
GGTCAACGAAACGATTTATCAAGCCTTTAAAAAATACGCGACCGAAAAATACAAACTGACGCCGGCGCAGGTTGACCGCGAGCGCGAATTTGTCGAACGCACTCTGCGGACGGAATTTGTCACGGCGGCTTACGGCGCGACGACTTCCTTTCAGGTTTTCAACGAATACGACACGCAGCTAAAACGCGCTATCGAAGTTCTGCCGAAAGCCAAACAGCTCGCCACCGAAAGCGCGCGAGCGAATGCGCAGAAAGCGATTTCAAATAGCAACAATCGTTAATTTGAAAAATTATAATTTATAAACTGAAAACGGAGCGTTGATAAAAAACGCTCCGTTTTGTTTTTGAAGTCAATATAGCGATTTTTCATTAATCATCGGACATTTTCAGTCCTGTTAAATGTTCAATGATTAGTGTTATACCGCCAGCCATTTTATTAAATAATAAACTCCGACGCCCGCGCCGATTAAAAACAAGGTCAGAACGGCGATTGCCGCTCCAATCATTAACTTGAACTTTTTGTAGCGGTTCGGGTCGGGCGGCGAAAGCTGGTTTTGCGGAAAATACGGCGGCGGTCGATTCATAAATTAGGTTTCAGGTTTCAGGTTTCTGGTTTCTGAGGTTTAACTTATCATCTGAAATTTTCAAAAGCAAATCTTTAAATAACAGGTTGAATTAACCAGAAACCAGAAACTTGAAACCAGAAACTCATCTCGGTAAAGGCTGTTCCAGATTTGCCAGCCCGTAAGCCAGCACAGCCATGAGAGAACCGACTTGCGCCAGCTCTTTCGGATTGACTTTATCGAAAGTGTCGGCGGCGGTGTGATGATAATTAAAGTATGTTCGCTGGTCGAACCACGGCGCGAAAGACGGAACGCCTTTCTGCGTCAGAGGTCCGATGTCCGCGCCGACGCCGCCCGGCTGAAATTGCGAAAGCCCGGCGCCCTGTTCGCGCAAAACCGCGGAAACCGGCGCGAGATAAGCGGCGATTTCCGGTTTTCCGGTAAAATTAAATCCGAGCGGTCGCGACGCGCCCAAATCCGACTCGATGGCGGCGAAATGTTTCGCCACGTTCGCATCTTCTTCGCGCGCGTAGGTTCTGCCGCCGACCAAGCCGTTTTCCTCGTTCATATAAGCGATGACGCGAATGGTTCGTTTCGGGCGGATTTTTAGCTGCTTTAATAAATACGGAACCTGCATCGAAACGGCGACGCCCGTCGCGTCGTCGAGCGCGCCCGTCCCCAAATCCCACGAATCCAGATGACCGGAAACAATGACTATTTCGTCCGGCTTTTCGCTTCCCTTCAAATCGGCGATGACGTTGTAGCTCGTCGTGTCGGGCAAAGTCTGCGGCGTCAGAATCATTTTTATCCGCACTCGTCCCATTTTGGCGAGATACGCAATCATTTCCGCGTCTTCGAACGAGGTTGCCGCCGCCGGGATTTTTGTTACATTCTGGTCGTAACGCGTCGAGCCGGTGTGAACAAGACGATTTTGCGAGCCGCCAGCCGAGCGCACCAGAACGGCAATCGCGCCCAGACGAGCCGCCGCAATCGCGCCGCCGCCGCGATACTGCGTCGCCTGCCCGTATGCCGCGCCGCCGAAACCGCTCTCCTGCAGCTCGCGGTCGAATTTATAATTGAACAGGACAATTTTTCCCTGCACCTTTTCGCGTCCGAGCTGATTTAATTCGTCAAAACTATCTACCACGACGATTTCGCCCGTTAAGCCTTCGGGCGCGGTGGCGATGCTGCCGCCCAGCGCGGTGATGACGACTTTCTGCGTCGTGCCCGTCGCCATACCGGAAAATTCGACCAGCGCGGCGCGCTCCTCGCCGCGCACCCAATGCGGCACGGTTAATTTCTGCAAACGCACGTCCAGACCGAGCTTTCGCATTTCTTCGGCGACATATTGCACGGCTCGCTCGGCTTGCGCCGAGCCGGTCAGCCGCGCGCCGATATTATTGGAAAGATACGCCGTTTGCCTGTACGCGTAATCGCTCGCTAAAGCCGCCGTTTGAATGCGCTTCAAATCATCGAGCGTTTTCCGCGAATAAAGCTGCGGCGTCGGAGTCGCCGAAGGCTGCTGCGCGAAAGCCGGAACGGAAAAAAGCAATAATAATAGAAGCTGAGAAAGAAGTTTCGGTTTCATAAATTGTTTATTTTTATGATAACCAACTCAAACGGCAAAGTCTAAATACGCCGCACGGCACGCGGGCGTGATTTGCAAATATCATTTTCCATTCTGCGCTTTGCAGTTCGTGTTTTGCATTTACAAAATTTCTGAGATAATAATCGCGCTGTTACAACTACAAATTTTCTTTCGGATAAAACTTATGAAACGCTTACTGCTTGTTTTCTTCGTTTTGGCTCTCGTTTCGATAAACGTTCAGGCGCAGACGGGTTTTACGTTTAACGAGATGATTCGCCTGCGGCGCGTCGCCGATGCCCAGCTTTCGCCCGACGGTCGCACGGTCGCCTTTACGGTCGGCGACGTCAATGTGGCTGATAACCGCACTTTGACGCAGATTTACACGATGCCGGTCGGCGGCGGCGGCGCTGCTGCCGTCCGGCAGGTTACGCGCGGCGAACGTTCAAATAGCTCGCCGCGCTGGTCGCCCGACGGCAAAAAAATCGCTTTTACCACCGGCGGTCAAATCTGGATTATGGACGCCGACGGCGACGACCGTCGGCAAATCACAAAAATTTCGACCGGCGCGGGCGCGCCCGTCTGGTCGCCCGACGGACGCTGGATCGCTTTCGTCTCCGAAGTTTATCCCGATTGCGCAACCGACGAATGCAACCAGCGCCGGGACGCCGAAGCGGAAAGCAGCAAAGTGCAGGCGAAAGTCACCGACCGCCTGCTCTACCGGCACTGGACGGAATGGCGCAGCACAAAACGCTCGCACGTTTTCGTCGTCCCGGTTGACGGCGGCGCGGCGCGCGATTTAACTCCGGGTGATTTCGACGCGCCTCCCTACGCGGCTTCGACCGGCGTCGATTACGCTTTTTCTCCTGATTCGCAGGAAATCGCTTTTTTGAAAAATCCCGACCCGGTCGAAGCGATTTCGACCAACAGCGATATTTTTATCGTCCCGCTTCGCGGCGGCAGCGGCGCGGCGCGAAACATTACCGTCGCCAACAAAGGTTATGACGTCGCGCCCGTCTACACGCCCGACGGCAGGTACATTCTGTTTCGCTCGCAGCAAACCGAGGGCTTTGAAGCCGACCGCTGGCGCATTATGCGTTTCAACCGCAAAACGGGCGAAACAATCGAATTGACGCGCGGCTTCGATTTGCAGGTTGACGACATGATTCTCTCGCCCGACGGCAAGACGATTTACCTGACCGCCAACGCGCGCGGGATGCAGCCGATTTACCGCGTTCCGCTCGAACCGGATTTTCGCCAGCGCATCGCCACGCACGTCCGTCTCGTCTCCGGCGCGGGTTTTTTCAGCAGCCTGAACATTACGCCGGACGGCAAAACAATCGTCGCCGTTTCCAATTCGATGAATCACCCGAACGAAGTTTACACGGTCAACGTCGAGACGAACGCCGTCACGAATCTGAGCCGCGTCAACGCGGAGATGAATTTTTTGCGAAAGCCCGAAGAAATCGAATGGAAA
>DATHBC010000638.1:0-2693 GCA_035296345.1 Pyrinomonadaceae bacterium
CGCCTGTTTTGCCGAGCGCGCGAAAAACAAAATATAAAATTACGCCGGCAGCCGCCGCAATCAGAATCGCCAAGCCTTCTTTTTTAAAATCGACGTTCGTGAGCAGCCAGACGATTAAAAGCAAAGATAAAACGGTGACGACAATTCCCAGCGGCGCGAGAAATTCCGCTTTCGGCACATCATTTCGCCGGCGGAAAACCGGCAGCGACGCGCAGGTCGTGGCGTAAACCAGCAGGCGCGTAATCGTGGCGATGGTCAAAGCCGAATAAAAGGAAGTTTGCAGCGTAAAAACGAAAATCAGGGCGGCGGTCAAAAGCAGCGAGACGTAAGGCGTTTTAAATTTCTCGTGCGTTTTTGCCAGAATTTGCGGCAGCTCCTTTTGTTCAGCCATCGCAAAAGGAATGCGCGAGGCGGCTAAAAATCCGCCGTTTAAATTTCCCAGCACCGAGACGAGCGCGCCGACGGCGATAAATCCCGCGCCGAAAACGCCCATAAAGCGTCCGGCGGCGTCGGCGAGCGGCGTTTTCGACTGCGCCAGCTCCGGCAAAGTCCCGATGGCGACGATTTGAATGACGATAAAAAGAAAAGCGCAAAACACGAGCGCGGCGAGCAGCGCGAACGGCACGTTCCGGCGCGGCTCTTTCGTCTCGCCCGCCGGGATGACCGCCGCTTCGAAACCGACAAAGGCGTAAATCAAAACCAGAATCGCTTCGGAAAATTTCCCGTATTCCGGCGGCGCGCCGAGTGTAAAATTCGCCGGTTCGATAAAAAACATTCCGACCAGCACGAAAACGAAAAGCGGCAGAATTTTCCCGACCGTGAAAACGTTGGTCAGCAGAGCCGACTCGCGCACTCCGATAAGATTAACGACTGTAATAATTAAAACGACCAGACTGACAATCAGAACGCGCCAGAAGCCCTGCGCCAGCGCCGGGTTAAAAAACTCGACGTAGATTAAAAGCGCGTTGCAGTTCGTCGCAAAAGTCGTGATGCGCACAATCCAGTAAAGCCAGCCGACCTCAAATCCGACCAGCGAGCCGAACGCTTCGCGCGCGTAGAGATACATTCCGCCGGTCGCCTGAAAACGGCTGGAAACTTCGGCGAAACACAAAACGATAAACGCGACGATGACCGCGCAGGCGAGAAACGCAAACAGGCTGTAACCGCCGATTAGACCGGTCACGCGCGCGGGAAGCAGAAAAATCCCCGTGCCGATAATCGTGTTAATGGCGATTGCCGTCAAATCCCAGCGGCTGATGCCGCGAACAAGTTTTTCCTCAGTCATATTTGGAGCGGTCAGCTATCAGCTATCAGCGGTCAGCTTTCAAATCTAAAACTTGTTAACAAGTTAATTACTGAAAGCTGATAGCTGATAGCTGATAGCTGATAGCTAATGGAATTTTCAAACGCTTTTCGTTTATACTCTGCTTTAACCGTTTCCGCAAAGACTTCCGAGGAGTTTTCCGAATGAAAAAATATCCCGCGCTTTTAATTTTGCCGCTCGTCGCGTGTCTTTTTCCCTTTTCGGTCGCGGCGCAAAGGAAAACGGCGATGAAAAAAGTCGTTTCGACAAACGCCGCGCCGTACCAGAGGCTGACGCTTGAAAATTCGCCCGAGCTGCAAAACGTTTTGACCACAGCCGTTAACGAAACCCTGAACAAATTCGCCGCGAAAAAATTCCAGCCGGAAAACCTCGCCGCCACCTTAATCGACCTGCGCGACCCGAACAATCCGCGCGCGGCGAATTTCCGGGGCGACGCGAAAATCTATCCGGCGAGCGTCGTCAAAATGTTTTACATGGTCGCCGTCTACCAATGGCTGAAAGACAAAAAGCTGAAAGACACGCCCGAGCTGCGCCGCGCGCTGCGCGATATGATTGTCGATTCGTCAAACGACGCGACGCATCAAATCGTCGACGTTCTGACCGGTGCGACCGGCGGCGGAGAGCTTTCTCCGGCAGAGCTGAAAATCTGGGCGAGCAGGCGCGAAGCGGTCAATCGCTATTTCAAATCGCTCGATTACACGGACGTCAACATCACGCAAAAAACCTATTGCGAAGACATCTACGGGCGCGAGCGGCAATTCTGGAACGGCGGCAAAAACCGCAATATGCTGACGACCGGCGCGACCGCGCGGCTGCTGGCGGAAATCGCCCTGGGAAAAGCCGTCTCGCCGGATGCGTCGCGCCGGATGCTCGAACTGTTAAAGCGCGACCCGTATAAAGAGAACAAGGATTCGGACAGCCAGGACATAGGCTTTACGGGCATCGCGCTGAAAAATATCCCTGACGCCCGGCTCTGGTCGAAAGCCGGCTGGACGAGCAATTCCCGGCACGATGCCGCTTTCGTCGAAACGCCCGGCGGGCAAAAATTCGTCCTCGTCGTCTTCACCGAAAAATTCGCCGGCGAGCGGGAAATCATCCCCGACATCGCCGCAAAAATTTTGCGGGAATTAGGCGCTTTGCAAAATAATTAGCGAAATAAAATAGTAAAGTATTTTTGTGAATATAAAACGAAAAACCGGCAGGCGACAAACGCGACCGGCAATAAAGATCATCTCAGCAATAAACCGTGACACGCTTTATCAGCATCGCGTTCGTCGCCTTTTTCTATGAAGACTTTTACGGCATTTATAAAATATTCGGCAATCTTTTCCCTCGCGCTTCTGCTTTTCGCCTGCGTCGATTCGCCGGA
>DATHBC010000639.1:0-8528 GCA_035296345.1 Pyrinomonadaceae bacterium
CGACGCCCGACCCGCTGTAATCGCGCGCCCGGTAACCGTTTCTGAACCAGTTTCCGTAAGTCACGGAGCTTTGATGCTCCATTCCCGGATACGAGACGGTGACGAGTTTATAGCCGTCCTCGTAAAACGGATATTTCCCGAACCAGTGCTCAAAGGCTTTCAGCATTCGCGGAACTTCCCTGAACTGCCGCGTCGCGGCTTCCTTCTGATGAGCCAGAACCCAATATTCAATGTCCAGCGCGCCGCCCAAGCCCTGATATTTTTCGCCGAAATTCACGTAGCTGCCGATATTGACGTTGACGCCGTAATTATTTATCGGGTTGACGACTTCCCAGTGAAAGGTTTTCGTTTTTTGTTCGATATTGGAATCGGTCTTTTTCAGGCGACCGTTGGCGACGGCGACCAGGTTTTCCGGCACGGTGACGCTGACGCGCATTCCGCGGTCGGGCTCGTCCGCGCCGTGGTCTTTATTCGCCCACCAGATGCTCGCGCCGATTCCCTGACAGGTGGTATTGATAAAATGCTCGCCCAAATCGTCGCGTCCCCAGTTGACGCCGCCGCTCCACGGCGGATTTTTGCTTTCGACCGGCTTGCCTTCGTAAAAGACCTTGATTTTATCCTCGACGCCTCGCGGAACGTCTTTTTCAAACGAAACCCAGTAAACATTGCCTTCGCGCTCGAATTTAAGCTCGGCAGCGCCGTGCAGAACTCGCGTCACAGCCAGCGGCGGCTGCAAATCTATTTGCATTTTATTGCCCGCTTTCAGGGTTTTGAAAGTTATCGTGTTCGCGCCTTTGATAGTTTTTTTGTCGGGAAAAAACTCGACTTCCAGATGATAATGCAAAACGTCCCACCACTCGCGCTCCGGCGTGATTGAGCCGCGCAGCGTTTCCTGACGAGAGATTTCTCCGGTTTGAGCAAAAATGTGACCGGCACAAATCTGCATCGCTGAAAATATTGAAATAGCCAGGTAGATTCTTAATTTACGCATAAATTTCTCGATTCGCTCTCTTTGAATTTATCTTAGCCCAAAAAGCGAAAATCGGAAATAAAAACGCGCGGCGAAGTTGTCTGCCTCGCTTCGCGCTTCCTTTAAAAGCGTGAATAAAAATATTCAAAACCCGCGGCGATTCGTGCTAAAATTTTCCGACTTCAGTTCTCGAAAAGTTAAAAGCGGCTACAGAATTTTTTATAAAAAAAGTCGATTTTCGCCCGCGAGAGCGACAAGGCGATTTCGTCCGGTGAAGAAATGATTTTGCGGCGTAAAGGAATCATTCACTGAAGTGAGGAAATCATTTCCCGGAGTGAAAAGAATCATTACTTTACCGCGTTTTTCATCTTTTTCTTTATTCGCGGGGCTGTTTTATATATCTTTCTTTGCGTCATAATTCGGATTTTATTTAAGGAGAAAAGATTATGTTCGGCAAAAACGGCTTAGGCGGAAAATCTTTCGAACGCTTATTTACGGGCTTTCTATGGTGCGGGATCGTTTTCGTAATAGGTCTGGTAAACGTCTCTGCGGGCTGGCTTTACGCTTTAAACGACGATTCGGCGGGCAGCCGGATTTACGGTTTTAGGGTAAACGAAACGACCGGCGCGCTGACGGCTCTGAGCGGCTTTCCGGTTGCGGCGGGCAACGGCGGAATCAACTCTATCGTCAGCGAGCGAATGATTGCCGACCGCGCCAATAATCGTCTTTACGTCATCAACGACAGCTCCGATTCGGTGAGCGCGTATTCCATCAATCCAATAACGGGCGCGCTGAGCGAGCTTCCGTTTAGCCCGATTGCGCTCGGCGCGGGAACCTGGAACACCATTGCCGTTCACCCGTCGGGTTCGCCCCTGATTGTCAGCAACGGCGCGACCAACGGCGCGGCTTTGAGCTTTGTCGTCACGGCGACGACGGCGACTCCGGCGGCGGGCAGCCCGTTTCCGCTCGGCGCGACGACCGCTTTTTCCAGCGTTTTCAGCCGGGACGGGAATTATTTTTACGTCGGCGGCAACACGGGAAACAACATCGCCGGTTTCAGCGTCAACGCCGCGACGGGAGTTTTGACCGCGCTTCCCGGTTCGCCTTTTAATTCGGGCGCGGCGAATCCGCTCGCCTACGCTACAGACTCCGCCGGGCGTTTGTTCACGATGAACAGCACGGACGACATTCGCGTTTTCACTTCTTCGAACGGCGTTCTCACGCCCGTTGCGGGAAATCCTTTTCCGTCGGGCGGCTTGGGCAGCCGGCGTTTCGGATTGGTTCACCCGAACGATAATTTTTATGTGATTGCGGGAAACACGGGAAACAACGTCGGAGTTTATCAGATTTCGGGCAGCGGCGCGGCGACCACCGTGGCGGCAGTGCCCGGCTCGCCGTTCGCCACGGGCGGGACGACCGCAAACGTTCTGGCTTTTAATCAAACGGGAAGTTTTCTGTATGTCGCCAATCGCATCAGCCGGAATATCACGACTTTTGCGATGAATCCGACGACCGGGCAATTGAACAATCTCGGAGTTCAGCCGGGCAACACGCTGGGAACAACCGGCGCGATTAACGGCATGGCGTACGTGCCCGAACCGCTCGCGCCCGCTCGCGCCCGCGCCGATTTCGACGGCGACGGAAAAACGGATTTGTCGGTTTATCGCGCCGGCGAGTGGTTTATTCAACGCTCGACGGCAGGCTTTCTGGCAGCGCAATTCGGTATTAACACGGACAAACCCGCGCCCGGCGATTATGACGGCGACGGCAAAACCGACCTTGCCGTCTGGCGCGGCGGCGATTTCGCATATTTTTATATTATTCAATCGACGACCGGCACGCTTCGCGCCGAGCAGTTCGGGCAAACCGGCGATTTGCTGACCGTCGGCGATTGGGACGGAGACGGCAAAACGGACGTGTCGGTTTATCGCAATGGAGCGGCAGGACAGCAGAGCTTCTTTTATTACCGCGGCAGCCTGAACAACCCGTCGCGGGGCATCACTTTCCAGCAGTGGGGACTCGGCGGCGACCGACCGCTCAATGGAGATTTTGACGGCGACGGAAAAGCCGACTTAGCCGTCTTTCGACCATCGGACGGCATCTGGTATTTGCGCCACAGCTCAAACGGGCAGATTCGTTACGAGCAGTGGGGCTTGAGTTCAGACAGGTTCGTTCCGGCGGATTATGACGGCGACGCCAAAACCGATTTAGCCGTTTTTCGCCCGTCAGACAATACCTGGTATATTCGCCGGAGTTCAGATAATCAGGCGGTTTACGTTCAATTCGGTCAAAGCGGCGATATTTTAGTGCCGGGAAATTACGACGGCGACGCGCGCGAAGATATTGCGGTCTTTCGCCCGGCTGACGGAACGTGGCATTACCTGAGCAGCGCGAGCGGCTCGAACTTTTTCAGCCGGTTCGGTCAAAGCGGCGACGTTCCCGTGCCTTCAGGCTATCTTCCATAAAAGATAAACGAAAATTCAGAAAAAAAAGAGAGGCTGAATAAAAGCCTCTCTTTTTTGCAGTAAAAATCGGTATCAGCGGCGATTGGTCATGTAATTCATCGCCATCGAGGCGATGTCGTCCATCGTGCTGCCGTCGCCGTTACGGTCGAGCATCGAATTTAAAAATCCGCCCTGCGGCGCGTTCTGAATCTGCTGCTGCTGCCCGCCGAGCCAGTTCGACAAGCCGCCGGCGTCCAGATTCTGCTGTTGTTTCTGTCTGCCGAGATAGCCCATCACAATCGGCGCGAGCATCATTAGAATCTGCGCCGTCTGCCCCATGTTCAAACCGCTCTGACGGCTGATTTGCTCGGCGACCTGTCCCTGATTATTGCCGAAAATGTGACCTAAAATGCCGCCCGCGTCCGCCTGTTTCGGCGGTGCGGTTTGCTGCTGATTTCCCGCGCCGAAAATCAGGCTGCCCAGCCCGCCCAGATTGTTCAGAAGACTTCCGTCATGGTCGCGTTCGAGCGCGTGGTTCAGGCTTTGCGCGCCTTCGGGGTCGGCGGCGTTATTCGCCAGCCCGCCCAGGATTGCGGGCAGCGCCATCTGAATCGCGCTGCTCACGGCGCTCTGGTCTGCGCCCACGTTTTGACTGATTTGCTCGACCGCCTCGCTGCCTTGCTGCTGACCGAGTAAATCCTGTAATGAAAACATACTTTTCCTCCTTGTCCGAAAAAACAATGTAAATCCGAAAAAACAATATAAAAATGGTAACAACCGCCCGCGCCTTTGTAAACAATTTGCATCTTATATTTTTACGACCTACGATTGCATTGATGAAGCCTAAGTCATTTTTTTGTTTTTTCCTTTTAATTTCAAATCTTTTCCTCTCCTGTCAAAAGCAGGAATCGCCGCGCCAGCCGTGGACGCGAGTCGCGACCTTTGCCGGACTAAACCGCGAATTCGGCGAGCCTTTCGGGCTGGCGCTGGATAAAAACGGCGTTTTGTATGTTTCCGACGGCGAAAAAGGCTCGATTTTTCGCGTTTCGTTTGACGGCGGAACCGAGCTGGTGACGGACAATCTGGACACGCCTTCGCAAATCGCTTTCGATAAAGACGGATTTTTGATTGTCGCCGATTCGGGCAGCCATTCAATCAGGCGCGTCGATACGACCAGCGGCAGCGTCGAGACAATCGCCGGCAGCGTCGGCGGCAAAAAAGGCTTTGCGGACGGCGCAGCCGGGCAGGCTTTATTTAACGCGCCAATCGGCGTCGCGGTTTTCGAAAACAGGATTTTCGTCGCCGACACTTATAACGACAAAATCCGTCTCATCGAAAACGGCAGCGTTTCGACGCTTGCGGGCAGCAGTCAGGGTTTTGCCGACGGCGCGGCGAATCAGGCGAAATTCGACACGCCGTGCGGCATCGCGGTTTTGCCGGGCGGGAATTTAATCGTCGCCGACGCGGGAAATCGGCGCATTAGAAAAATCGACGCCGCCGGCGGCGCAAACGTCACGACTTTTGCCGGAACCGGCGAAGCGGATTCGCTGGACGCGCTTCCGCCGCAGGCGAAATTTGTCGAGCCTTTAGCCGTCGCCGTCGACCGCTTCGGCGTGGTTTACGTCGCCGACGGAAACTCGATTCGCGCCATTAACCGGCGGCTTTTTCCGCTGGTCGAAACGATTTCGGGAACGAAACGCGGATTTTCGGACAGCAGCGGCGCGCTCTTGCGCCGGGCGAGATTTAATCGACCGTCGGGCTTGGCGATTGATGAAAACGGAAATCTTTTCGCCGCCGACGCCGAAAATCAAACGATAAGAATTTTCACGGGCGAAAAACTCGGCAGGGAAGCCAGCCGCGAGGACATTGAAAAGCTGCGCTACACGGCGGCGGAATTTCGCGCTTTGCAGCCGGCGCGCTGGACTTATAATCCGCCCGGCGCGGCGCGCGACATCGCCGGCACGGTCGGCGAGATTCGCGGCGAGATTCCCGCGCCGCCAAACCGCGGCGTCTGGTTTCATAACGGCTTGGACATCGCGGGCGCATACGGCGAGACGGCGCGCTTTATCCGCGCGGAAAAAGTTTTGCAGCCGACGGCGGCGGAAAACTTCGGCAGCCTGCGCGAGCTTTTGCGCATGCCGACGGTCGGCTACGTTCACATCCGGCTCGGGCGCGACGCCGCGGAAAAGCCTTTCGACGACGAAAGATTCCAATTCAGCCGCGACGCGGCGAGCGGGAAATTAAATAACGTTCGCGTGGCGCGCGGCGCGCGATTCGAGGCGGGCGAGGCAATCGGGACTTTAAACTCCTTCAACCACGTGCATCTGATTACGGGCAGAAGCGGCGCGGAAATGAACGCCCTCGACGCTTTGATTTTGCCGAATCTGGCTGACTCGCTCGCGCCGGTCATCGAAAAAGTCTCGCTGACGGACGAAACCTGGCGCGCGCTTGAAACCCAAAATCCGAATCAGCGTATTAAGCTCAACGGGAAAACGCGCATCGTCGTTCGCAGCTTCGACCAGATGGACGGCGGCGCGGCGCGGCGCAGGCTCGGCGTATACCGTCTGGGTTATCAAATCCTGCGCGAAAATCAAACGCCCGTTACCGAGGAGAAAACGACGATTTCATTTGCGCGGATGCCGGACGAGGATTTTGTCGCGCTCGTTTACGCGCCCGGCAGCCAGTCTGGCTACACGCCGGTGACGATTTTCGATTACATCGTGTCGAACGAGGTGGACGGCGACGCGGCGCGGGAAAATTTTCTCGACGCGGCAAATCTCGACGCGGGAAATTATACGCTGCGCGTTTTCGCGGCGGATTTTTTCGGCAACAAAACCGTCCGGGATTTAAACATCGAAATTATTAGGTAAGATTCAAACAGGATGAACAGGATAAACAGGATAAGAAAAATTCAAAATGTAATGATTTGAATTTTTATCCTGCCTATCCTGTTCATCCTGTCTATTTATTTTTGGAGAAATTATGAAGAAAAATATCATTGCACTTATTTCTTTACTGGCTTTTTCATTGACCTTGACGCCGACCGGCTTGCGGGCGGCGGCGTTTGATAAAAAGAAGGCGGGCACGATACTGGTCGCGCCGCCCGCGCCGAAATTTACCGACGCCGAGCGTCACGGCGAGCTTGCCCGGCGGCGGGCGGAAGCGGCTAAAAAAATGGCGGCAAACAGCCTGCTGATTATGCGCAGCGCCGAGCCGCGCAATTACGCGGGCGACGTGGATTTTTATTACCGCCAGGAAAATAATCTGTATTACCTGACGAATCTGCGGCAGAACGGCGCGACGCTGGTGATGGCGAAAAACGGCGAGAGCGTGGAAGAATACCTGTTTTTGCCGAAGCGCAGCCCGCAGTCTGAAATCGTGAACGGCAGAATGTATTCGCGCGAGGATGCAGCAAGGATTTCCGGCGTGAAAACGATTATCGACGCCGGCGAAGCGCAGGCGTTTCTGGACGCCTTGAAAGAGAAAAAAGCTTTTACGTCAAAAGAAAGCGTGAGCATTTCGAATAATGCCGCAAACGTTTACCTGCTGCTTCCGAAAGGCGAGGGCGACGGCAACGGAAAGGCGGAATTCGGGCGCGAAGCCGAATTCGCCAAATCTCTGGCGGCGGGCTACAAGGTCGAAAACGCGCGCCCGATTTTCGACGAATTGCGGATGGTCAAATCGCCGTACGAGCTGAGGCTGATGCAGCACGCGATTGATATTACGACCGAAGCTCATATGCGCTCGATGGCGACGGTCGGAAAAGCAAAGTGGGAATACGAAGTGCAGGCTGAGGTCGAATACACTTTTCGCCGCCGCAACGCCGATTACTGGGGCTACCCGTCAATCGTCGGCTGCGGTCCGAACGCGACGACGCTGCACTACGTCGAATCGCAGGGCGAAATCAACAAAAACGATTTGCTTTTGATGGACGTCGGCGCGGAATACGACCACTACACGGCGGACGTCACGCGCACGTTTCCGGTCGACGGCAAATTCTCCAAAGAGCAAGCCGAGATTTATCAAATCGTTTACGACGCGCAGGAAGCGGCGGCGCGCGTCGCCAAACCCGGCGTCATCTTCGGCGTGCCGAGCCGCGCGGCGGCTGACGTTATCAAAAACGGTCTCGCCAGGCTCGGATTAATCACCGCGCCGGACGCGAAATATCAGGTGATTTTTAAGGGGCAGCCGGTCGAGATTCCGCAGTATACAATCTGGTATATGCACGGTTTGGGACACTGGCTCGGAATGAACGTCCACGACGTCGGCAGCTACCAGACGCCGCTGAAACCGGGAATGATTTTCACGAACGAGCCGGGCATTTACGTGCGCGAGGACGCTCTCGATTATCTGGCTGACACGCCCGCCAACAAGGAATTTGCGGCGAAAGTGCGCCCGGTTTTCGAACGCTACAAAAACATCGGCGTCCGCATCGAAGACGATATGCTGGTGACCGAAACCGGCGTCGAATGGATGACGAAAAATCTGCCGCGCTCGCTCGCCGACGTGGAAGCGTTTATGGCGCGCGCGCCGCGACAGATGAGTTACAGCCCTCGTCGGGAAGCGGAAGTCGGCTCACCCACGCCGGCGACTTTTGATTACGCCGCCGCGACCGCAATAGCGGAAAATCAATTCGGACTTTTGGGTAATTTCGGATTTCCGCCTTCCGGCAAAACCGTCCGCCGCGGCTGGATTCGGGCTGGAAAGGAAACAACCCGTTCCGGCTTGAATCACGCCGCGCATACGCACGGCGAATGAGAAATCAGCCACGAAAGAACACGAAAAAGACACGAAAAAAGATTAAGAAAATTTAACCGCGAATAACACGAATAAAAGAAAATAAATTAATTCGTGTTATTCGTGTTATTCGCGGCTGATTTGTTTTCTTTCGTGTTTTTTCGTGTCTTTTTCGTGGCTGAAATCATTCGTAGCTCAACGCTTCGACCGCATCGAGACGAGCCGCGCGCAGAGCCGGATAGAGCGCGCCGAGTGCGCCGCCGGCGAGCCCGACGACGAGCGTGATTGCCAGCACTACCGGGCTGATTTCCACTTCCAGCGTCGTGATTCGCGTCAGGGCGAAACGCAAAAGCACCGTTAAGACGACGCCCGCGACG
>DATHBC010000640.1:0-2101 GCA_035296345.1 Pyrinomonadaceae bacterium
GGGCAAACCTGGGTTAATCGTATTGCGGACCTGCAAGACGAGCTGCCGTTCGGAGAATGGGGATGGAAAATTCAGTTTCTCAATGATTCGGTCGGCTTCGTTTCGCTGGAAAATATGAGGGCGGGAGCAATTTTAAAGACGACGGACGGCGGATTGACCTGGCAGCGAAACCCCGTCAACGACCCGCAAGGCAACGCCAATTTAGAAGGCGTCGGATTTGCTGACGAAAATCAAGGCTGGGTAGGCGGCTGGGGCGATGCGAATTTCGAGGGCGGATTTAGCAGTGAAACCTCCGACGGCGGTCAAAACTGGCAGAACGCCAATCAAATCGGTCGTTTTATCAATCGTTTCCGTTTTTTCGGGAATCCGGCTTTCGTCGGTTATGCCTCCGGTCAAACCGTTTATAAATATTCCGCCGAGCCGGCTGCGCCTGCTTTTCTGAAGGCACAGATGCGAACTGAAATTTTAGATTCAAACGAACCGGAAGAAGTCACCGATTCGGTCGAAATCGCTTATACAGTTCCGCCCGGCGCAGAAAATGTGACGATAAATATTTGGGATCGTTTCGGCGAAGACGTGCGCCGACTTTTGGACGAGAAAGCGCCGGAGCCGGGAAGTTATTCAATAATCTGGGATTTCAGGAACGATACCGGAGAAAAACTGTCGCCGGACTTTTATATCTACCGGATAACGATAGATAGCAAAGCAGAAAGCCGAATCGTTCGATTAAAAACCGACGAAGGAGAGTAATTCTATGAGTGTAAAAAGTGAGGATTTACTCGGAAACTGGGTTTACCGCAGCCTGCGAAATAATAAAAACATTGACACGGCTTTTAACGACCTTCGCTTCGGAGCCGGGATTATTGAATTTAACAATATTTCGGACAACAGAATTTTAGATTCCACCTTGAATATGGGTGGCGATTACGCGCTTACGCTCGAAGGCGAAATTAACGCGCAAAACGGAGAGATTCAATCAATCAATTGGCGCGGTTCGGGCGTACAGGACACCCCAACCGCAGGCTGGATTTATGATTACAAAGCTTTTATCGCTCCGACTTGGGAAGAAGCACCGGACAAAACGATTGTTCTGGTCGGAACTGTATTGCGAACCGTGCCGCACGGCGGCGCGCCAGCCGGCGTAACCGGGACTTTTTATATGGTGAAGATGAGCTAGCGCGAGCAATTAACCGGATTTGCATTTAACCGCGAAATTAGAAAGCGATAACTTTCTCCGAAAGTCGCTTTCTAAAAAAATAATGTAAGGTTTTGTTGATTTTTACCATTTATTAATGAGTTTCAATAAAGACTTTTCATGCATCCGCTAGGGCGAGGAAAATATATTAATGCCGGAAAAATATGAAATATTTAGTCGAAATAGCGATTATCGTGGCGGCGGTTTCAGGTTTTCTTATCGCCAAATTTAATTTCAACCGTAAATTAATCCCGACAACTTGAACTTTCCTGATAAGAATTTCTCAAAGGTGAAAAATATGAATACTGTAATTACGATAAATGGCAATACAGGCTCGGACGAAAATTACGTTACGTGGTCTCCGTCGCCTGCCCGAATTCAACTTATGAATGCCGGTGGCGCGGCGAATCCCGTCCGGGTCAGATTACGAAATCAAAATGCCGGACAAGGCAGGCAGCTTAGTTTTTTTCTTCAGCGTACTGATGCAGCGTCGGACGAACTGGAACTCGATTTGCCGACCGACGGCAATCCAGTCGATTTCTTTGTTGCGGGCAAATACGATCAAGATAATATGACGCATTATGATGCATCGATGGAGGTTGTTGCGGCAGACGGCGGAAATACGCTTTCGGTAACTCCGGTTTTCGTCCGGGTTAGAAGAAATGCCAATACTTTGTCAGGAAATCCTTTATTAGAATCCGAACGCGACCTTTTTTTGTCGGCGCTCGCCACCCTTAATAATTCAGGGAACGGGTTATATGAACAATTTCGTGATATGCACCTTCAAAACTCGCTTGACGAAGCTCACGGTTTTTCGGGATTTCTTCCGTGGCATAGAGCGTATTTACTTGATTTAGAGAGAGAACTTCAAAAGATAGAGCCGCGCGCGGCGCTTCATTACTGGCG
>DATHBC010000641.1:0-1749 GCA_035296345.1 Pyrinomonadaceae bacterium
TGGTGACGAAACCGCAGTCAACCTGCTTTGCCGCCAGCGCCAGATTTTCGACTCCGCCGGCATTTACGGCGTAACATTGCTCGACGTTCGTTTCGCTGCCGTCGACGTCCGTGTAAGCCGCGCAGTTTATTATGACGTCGGGCTTTGTTTCTTCGACAGCCGCAAAAACCTGTATTTTATCGGCAATATCGAGCTCGCGGCGCGTGAACGGCGAAACTTCGTCGCCGATTGACCGGTAATAATCAATCGCGGCTCTGGCGACCATTCCGTTTGCGCCGGTGATTAGGATTTTCATATTTATAAACCTTTCGACGGTCTCACCGAACGATTCCGGCGGGCAGCGGAATCGTTTTTTTACTCACCAAAATGATTCCACCACCTGTCTGAATGATTCCGCCACCCGTCGGAATCATTCCGCTACCTGTCGGAATCATTCCGACACACGTAAAAATGATTTCGCCATCTGTCTGAATGATTCCGACGTACGTAAAAATGATTCCGATACGCGTAAAAATGATTCTGACACGCGTAAAAATGATTCTGACAGATGGCGAAATCATTTTGTTTGACTGCAAAATGCTTCGAATTAAACGAAACAGGCAAAAACGCGATGGTGATGGAGCGTTTCTCGCAAGTAGAAGAACACGCTCTATCACCGTCGCATTTAATCTTTAGCCTTTCAAGCTCGCGCCGTACGTGCTCTGGTAATAATCGCGATATTTGCCGTCGCGGACGCGCGAGACCCAATCCTGATTGTCCAGATACCAGTCGATGGTTTTCCGCAAGCCTTCTTCCCACGTCGTCAGCGGTTTCCAGCCGATTTCACGCTCGATTTTTTCGGGATTAATCGCGTAGCGGCGGTCGTGTCCGAGGCGGTCGCTGACGAATTTGATGAGCGAATGCGGCTTGTTTAAAGCATCCAGCAGCGCCTTGACGACTTCGATGTTTTCGCGCTCGTTGCGCGCGCCGATGTTGTAGGCTTCGCCCGATTTTCCCTTTTCGTAAATCATCCAGACGGCGCGGCAATGGTCTTCGACGTAAATCCAGTCGCGGACGTTTCGCCCGTCGCCGTAAACCGGCAGAGGCTCGTCCAGCAGCGCGTTGGAAATCATCAGCGGAATCAGTTTTTCGGGAAACTGACGCTGACCGTAATTGTTGCCGCAGCGAGTCATCACCGCATCGACGCCGAAAGTTTCGCGCGCGGCGCGGACGACCAGCTCGGCGGCGGCTTTCGAAGCGGCGTACGGCGAATTCGGCAGCAGGGGCGAATCTTCCGTAAAATATAAATCGCTGTCGTCGGGCAAGCTGCCCATTACTTCGTCGGTCGAGATTTGAACGAAACGGCGGACGTTTTTTTCGCGCGCGGCGTCGAGCAAAACCTGCGTTCCGAGGATGTTCGTTTTCAGAAACTCGTCCGCCGAATGAATGCTGCGGTCGACGTGCGATTCGGCGGCGAAATTGAAAATCGCGTCCGCGTTTTCGGGCAGCGAATTCAAAACGGCTTCGCGGTTCGTGATGTCGCCCTGCACGAACCGGTGGCGCGGATTGTCTTCCAGACCGATTAAATTCTCCGGGTTTCCGGCGTAGGTCAGCGCGTCGAAATTGATGATTTCGAAATCGGAAGCTTCTTCCAGAACAAGTCTGACAAAAGCCGAGCCGATAAAGCCCGCGCCGCCCGTGACAAAGATAGTTTTCATAAATCTATTTTCTACAAAAAGGTGAAAAAGTGAAAAAGTGAAAAGGTGAAAA
>DATHBC010000642.1:0-10408 GCA_035296345.1 Pyrinomonadaceae bacterium
AAATTTTCAGGTTTAATCTCAAACTTTTCAGTTTAAAATTTCGTTTTCATTTAAAGAGAAAAAAGTTTTATGTCCTTAGGAAAACTTATCGACGAACAAATCAGAAACGCTATCGAAGCAGGCGATTTCGACAACCTCGAAGGCGCGGGACGACCGATAGATTTGGACTCTTATTTTGCCACGCCCGAAGATTTGCGGATGGGCTACTCGGTTTTAAAAAGCAGCAAATTCGTGCCCGAAGAAGTCGAGCGGCTGAAGGAAATCGGCGAGCTGAAGGAAAAAATGAAAGCCTGCGCCGACGACGAGGAAAAGAAGAAACTCAACAAAATCCTGCAGGAAAGACAGCTCGCTTTTTCGCTTTTGATGGAAAGAAACAAGCTAAGAAGGTGACCTGACGCAATTCGGCTAAACAGTCTATGAGCGCTCCGAATAAAAACCTCTGGCGGCACCGGGATTTTCTGAAATTGTGGAGCGCGCAGACCGCCTCGGTTTTCGGTTCGCAAATCGCTTCGCTCGCCTACCCGCTGACGGCGATTATCGTGCTCGAAGCGAGCGCGTTTCAGGTCGGAATGCTGCACGCGACGGGCACGGCGGCGGCGGCGATGGTCGGGCTTTTCGCGGGCGTTTTGGCTGACCGCGTGCGCCGGAAACCGCTTTTAATCGCGGCGGATTGCGGGCGCGCGATGCTCGCTCTGACCATTCCGGTCGCCGCTTTCTGCGGCGTTCTGCGCATCGAGCAGCTTTACATCGTCGCTTTTTTTACGGGCGCTCTGAACATTCTCGCCGACGTCGCGGGAATGTCTTTTTTGCCGTCGCTGCTCGAAAAACAGCAGCTTGTCGAAGGTAACAGCAAACTCGGAACGACCGAGTCCGTCGCGCTAATTGCCGGACCGGGTTTGTCGGGTTTGCTGGTGCAAATCTTCACCGCGCCGTTTGCAATTTTGATTGACGCGGCTTCGTTTCTGCTGTCAGCCGTTTTCGTCCGGCAGATTCGCGCGCCGGAAATCGCGCCCGCCGGAAGGGAAAAGCTCAAACTTCGGGCGGAAATCGCCGAAGGCTTGCGTTTTGTTTACGGCAACGCCATCCTGCGCCCGCTCGCCGAATCAATCGCGCTGTATTTTCTCTTTCGGCAGATTGTTTTAACGCTCTTTACGCTCTACGCCGTGCGCGAGCTTAATCTCGAACCGTTTCTGCTCGGCGTAATTTTTTCGGCATTGGGTTTCGGCTTTTTGCTCGGCGCTTTGTCGGTTAAATCAATCACGGCGCGTTTCGGCGTCGGACGGGCGATGATTGGCGCAAATCTTATCAATATCCTTGCGCTGGCGCTCGTTCCTCTGGCGAGCGGCTCGGTAATTTTCGTCGCGGCGCTGCTGGCTCTCTCGCATTTTCTGCACGCTTTCGCAGTACAGATAAACGGAATAAACCTGATGAGCCTGCGGCAGGCGATAACGCCCGCGCCTTTGCAGGGACGCATGAATGCGAGCTTTCGTTTCGTTAACATGGGAACGATGATGACGGGCGCGCTCGTTGCCGGCAGCCTCGGCGAATTAATCGGCTTGCGCGCGACGCTGGTTATCGGCGCAATCGGAATGCTGCTGCCTTTCCTGCGCCTGCTTTTTTCGCCGGTTCGCCGCCTTGAAACGCTGGATAATTCATAAACTACGAATAAAATTAACGGCGAAATTTCACCGCAGAGACGCTGGCGTACAGAAAACACTAAGAGCGGCGAAGATTTTCCCGGCGACGCTCTCAGTGAAAACTCCGCGTCTTTGCGGCGAAAACGGTTTGAATTTAGCAGCCGACAGCCTCGGTTAAATTACATTTCTTTCTGCTTGTCGGTCAGGGCAATTCCCATTTTTTCGAGCGTTTCGCGGTTCAGCGTGCCGGTCGCTTTGACGCCGTTTGCCGCCTGAAATTTCTTCAAGCCTTCGCGCGTCGCGTCGTCGAGCTTTCCGGTTTGCTCGCCCGCATACATTCCTTTTTCTTTCAGCATTTTCTGCGCCTGCATTATCTGGTCTTTCGAGGCGCGAAAAACGGGCGCGCGTTTTTTCGTTTCCGTCGTTTTGTTTTCGTCCGCAGCGGCAAAAGAATTTGGCGAAACCGGAATTTCCTTTTGTTTATCGGTCAGCGCGATGTTCATTTTTTCCAGCGTCGCGCGGTTTAAAGTTCCGGTCGCGCGCAAGCCGTTTTCGGCTTGATACTTTTTCAGCGCGGCGCGGAAATCATCGTCCATTTTTCCGGTTTCCGCCGCCTTCAGCATCTTTTGCGCCTGCATTATCTGGTCTTTGCTCGCGCGAAAAATGGGCGGTTTCTTTTTCGTCTCGGTGGTTGTGCCGGTCGTGTTGGTCGTGTTAGTCGTAGGATTGGTTTGAGCGGATACCGCAAGGCTCAAAAAAAGCATTACGACAAAAAGAAAGAATGGTTTTTTCATTTCTGGGCTCCCTTTGTTTTATTTAAACGCCGTCTGAAACGGCTCTTATAAGCGCCCGATTAACCGAACGCGGAAAATTAACGTCTGACATAAAATGTTAATTAGCGCTTTGTCGAAAAGTATCTGCCCGAATGAAGAAGAAGTCAAGATTTTTTTTGGAAACTCAGAAAAAAAGGTTTGTAAAAAGAAAGAGCCGGGAAATTAAGCCGCTTTTTCTTTTCCCGGATTGTTTTTATGACGAATTAAGATTGAAAGCGGAAAAAACGCTTTTTCCGCGCGCTGTTGCCGGAATTTATTTTCAGGTAAAACGCCTGTCTCAAAATTCTGCGCGAAGAGCGGCGCGCCGAAAACAGGAAAATCCGGGAAACGGATTTCATCAGCTCCGCCGCCGCCGTCGGCTTCCTGTCCGGGCGGCGGGAAACACGCATAAAATCATTATAAATCAAGGGAAATTCTCCGCTTCGGCTTGCTGAATGAATACTCATTCAGTATGATAGACGCTAATTTAATTTCTATCTTATAAGGAAAACAATCTATCTATGCTGAGAATCGGAAAAGCCGCCGTTTTGGGAGCGGGGACAATGGGCGCAGGCATCGCCGCGCATCTGGCGAACGCCGGAATACCGACCTTGCTTCTGGACATCGCGCCGCGCGAGCTGACGCCGGAAGAAGAAGCCGAAGGCGCGACGCTCGAATCCGCTCAGGTGCGCAACCGCATCGTCAAATCCTTGTTCGAAGCGGCGAAAAAATTAAAGCCCGCGCCCTTTATGCTGAGCGATAACGCCGCGCTGATTTCAATCGGAAATTTTGCAGACGATTTGGCGCGCATAAAAGACTGCGATTTCGTGATTGAAGCGGTGGTGGAAAATCTGGAAATTAAACACAGGATTTTTGCGGAAGTCGAAAAGCATCGCAAACCCGGCGCAATCGTCGCTTCGAACACCAGCGGAATCCCGATTTCCTCCATCGCCGAGCCTTTCTCGGACGATTTCAAAGCGCATTTTCTCGGCATACATTTTTTCAACCCGCCGCGCTATATGAAGCTGGTCGAAGTGATTTCGACGAGCTGGACGAAGCCGGAAATCGCCTGCTCGGTTTTCGGATTTCTCGACGAACGCTTGGGCAAAGGCGTCGTTCCGGCGAAAGACCGACCGAATTTTATCGCCAACCGCATCGGCGTTTTTTCGATGATGGCGACGATTCACGAGATGATTCGGATGAATTTGACGCCGACCGAAGTCGACCAGATTACCGGCAAGGCAATCGGACACGCTTCGAGCGCGACGTTTCGCACTTCGGATTTGGTCGGGCTGGACGTCACGGCGCACGTCGTCAACAATCTTTATCCGGCTATCCCGGAAGACGAAGACCGCGAAGTTTTCGTCCTGCCGGATTTAATCAAGACGCTGCTGGAAAAGAAGCTTCTGGGCGACAAGACGAAAGGCGGATTTTTTAAAAAATCGACCGACGCCGAAGGCAAACGCGAGATTTTAGAACTCGATTTAAGCACGTTTGAATACAAGCCTCAGACGAAAACGAAATTCGCGTCGCTCGATGCTGCGCGGGCAGTCGAAGATTTAAACGCGCGTCTGAAAACTCTGGTTTGGGGCAAAGATAAAGTCGGCGAATTTTTGTGGAATACTTCTTCGCGCATCTCGCGCTACGCCGCGCGCCGCGTGCCGGAAATCGCCGACACGATTGTCGAGATTGACGACGCGATAAAATGGGGCTTCGGCTGGGAAATCGGCGTTTTCGAAGCGTGGGACGCCATCGGCGTCGCCGAATCGGTCGAGCGAATGAAAGCCGAAAACAAGGCGGTTCCGGCAAACGTCGAAGCGATGCTCGCCGCCGGCGCGAAAACTTTTTACAAGGAAGAAAACGGCAGCCGATACTTTTTCGATTTCGCGACCAACGCCTACAAGCCGATTCCCGCCAAACAAGGCGTCATCATCTTAAAATCCTACAAGGATCAGGGCAGAATCATCCGCAAAAATTCCGCCGCGACGCTTCTCGACATCGGCGACGGCGTGGCGTGCCTGGAATTTCACTCGAAGATGAACGCCATCGGCTCGGACACGATGCAGATGATGAAATACGCCGTCGAAGAAGTCGAAACGAACTGCACCGGCTTGGTCATCGGCAATCAGGGCGGAAATTTTTCGGCGGGCGCGAATCTGCCGCTGCTGCTGCTGGCGGCGCAGGAAGAGGAATGGGACGACATCAACCTGATGATTCACACCTTTCAGCAGGCGAATATGCGGCTTCGCTATTCGCCGAAGCCGGTCGTCGTCGCGCCGTTTGGGTTAACCTTAGGCGGCGGCTGCGAAATCAGCTTGCACGGCGACCGCGTGCGCGCGGCGGCGGAAACTTACATGGGCTTGGTCGAAGTCGGCGTCGGTTTGATACCCGGCGGCGGCGGCACGAAAGAAATGACCCTGCGCGCGATGGATTCGGCAAAACGAACGCCCGACGCCGACGCTTTCGCCTTTATCCGCAAAAACTTCGAGCTTTTGGGAATGGGCAAAGTCGCCGCATCGGCGCAGGAAGCGCGCGCGTGGGGATTTTTGCGAAACGAGGATTCGATTTCGATGAACAAAGACCGCCTGATTGCCGATGCCAAGCAGGTCGTGATTGATTTATCGAAAGAAGGTTACGTCCAGCCGCAGCCGCGCGCGGATATTCCGGCTCTGGGCGAATCCGGTCTGGCGACTTTAAAGCTCGGTCTGCATATGATGAAGCGCGGCGGCTACATATCCGACCACGACCAACTTATCGGAACAAAGCTGGCGAAAGTCATGTGCGGCGGCGATTTGAATCATCAGACTTATGTCAGCGAGCAATATTTGCTGGATTTGGAGCGCGAAGCGTTTTTGAGCTTGTGCGGCGAGCGCAAAACGCAGGAACGCATCGGTTATATGCTGAAAACGGGCAAGCCTTTGAGAAATTAGCGGGAAGTTTAACCGCAAAGGGCGCAAAGGTTTTCGCAAAGGAGCGCAAAGAGATGGACGAGAACCCGCTTTCAAATTTGGTGATAAATCGTGCTTTGAAAGTGCATACTGCTTTGGGAGCGGGATTGTTGGAGTCGTCTTATAAAGAGTGTTTGTTTTATGAACTTCGGATTGCGGGTTTACGGGTAGAAAGAGAAAAAGCCCTGCCGCTGGTTTACGGCGCGGTTAAACTTGAATGCGGCTATCGCGTGGATTTGATGGTTGAAAACAAATTAATAGTCGAAATCAAATCGGTCGAGGCAATAAATGACGTTTATTTGGCTCAGGTTCTGACTTATTTAAAACTTTCGGGCTGCAAACTCGGATTATTAATAAATTTCAACGTTGTCAGACTAAAAGACGGGATTCGCAGAGTAGTAAATAAACTTTAAGCTTCTTTGCGCTCTTTGCGAAAACCTTTGCGCCCTTTGCGGTTAAAAAAAATATGAAAGAAATAATTTCGGAACTGGAAAAAATTTCGGCGGATGCGCAAAGCAGATTCGGCAATCTTTCGCGCGAGCAAATCAACTGGCGACCGAGCGCCGAAGGCTGGAGCGTCGGGCAATGCTTCGAGCATTTGATTAAAACGAACAAATTGTTTTACGACGAGCTGGATAAGATTGCGGGCGGCGGGCGGCGAAATTCGTTTTGGGAAAACTGGTCGCCGCTCACGTCTTTCGGCGGAAAGTTTTTGATTAAGTCTCTGAAATCGGACGAAAGAAAATTTAAAGCGCCGACGCAGAAAATCGTTCCGCCGAGCGAGGTCGACGCTGATATAATCGAGAAGTTTTCCGAGCATCAACGGGAAATGATTGAAAAAATCAAGCGCACGGAAAACGTCGATTGGCGCAAAACCGTTATCACTTCGCCGTTTATGAAGCTGATGACTTACAGCTTCGCCGACGGCGTGCAGGTCGTGGTCGAACACGAAAAGCGGCATTTGCGGCAGGCTGAAAGAGTTTTAGAAATGCAAAACGGAAAACGGAAAATGGAAAATGCAGGAACAGATTAAATCCTGAATTCCGAATCCTGATATTTTGCGTTTTGCACTTTACGTTTTGCATTTTTAACCTATGCCCGAAAGCTTTGCCAGCAAATTCGACCGCGTCAAGTTCAATTTTTTTCCCGCGTATCGCGGCACGGGCGCGCGGGTCGTTTATATCGCCGACGATTATCGCCGGATTCGCGTGAAAATTCCTTTGTCGTGGCGGACGCGAAATTATGTCGGGACGATTTACGGCGGCAGCCTCTATGCGGGAATCGACCCGATTTATATGCTGATGCTGATAAAAGTTCTCGGGCGCGGTTACGTCGTCTGGGACAAGTCGGCGAAAATTCGTTTTAAGCGTCCGGGCAGGGAAACTTTGTTTGCCGAATTTTTATTGACCGAGGCGGAAATTGACGAAATCAAAAGATTGCTCGAAACGGAAAAATCCGTTGACCGCGTTTATAATATTGAGCTGGTCGATAAAAACGGCAAGGTTCACGCTATTGTTGAAAAAACTTTATATATCGCTCGAAAGGAGAAAGAAAACTGATGAAAACATATTTGATTTTAGCTGTCCTGATTTTGGCTTTAACCGCCTTCGGCTGCGGCAGACCGACGACCGGCGTTCCGGTCGAGTTTGCAAACGCCTGCACGCCGGAAAACGAAAAGAAATACGTCGAGACGAGCGGCTTTCTCGATTCGGGCGGCGGCGTCTATTGCTCGAACCGCGGCGGTCGGATGGAATGCAGTTTTAATTTTAAAGAAAGCCCGGCGGGCGAGAAAAAAATCAGCGCCTATATCGAGCAGGGTTCTTCAGCCAACACGGTCGAAGAATTAAAAAGCGGCTTTAAACGCGAGGACATCAAAATCCGCGACAACGGCGGCAGCGTCATCAACCTCGCCGAAAAAGTAAAAGTGACGGGCGAGATGAACGTCACGCCGGACGGAAAGGTTTGCTTTATAAACGTGACGAAAATCGAGAAATAATGACCGTCACGCGCTGCGACTGGGCGAAAAACGATTTGGCGATTCAATATCACGACGCGGAATGGGGCGTGCCCGCGCACGACGATAGAAAACTGTTTGAATTTCTGATTCTGGAAGGCGCGCAGGCTGGCTTGAGCTGGGACACGATTTTGCGGAGACGCGAAAATTACCGCGTCGCTTTCGATGATTTCGACGCGAGGTTAATCGCGCGTTACGAGGCGAAAAAAGTCGCCGCGCTTTTGCAGGATGAAGGAATTATTCGCAACCGTCTGAAAATCGCTTCGACCGTTCGGAACGCGCAAAGTTATTTGAAAATCAAAGAAGAATTCGGCTCTTTCGATTCCTACGTCTGGCAATTCGTCGGCGGCAAACCGGTTGTCAACAGTTGGAAAAATATGTCTGAGGTTCCGGCGAAAACTTCCGTGTCCGACGCGATGAGCAAAGACCTGAAAAAACGCGGTTTCAGTTTCGTCGGCTCGAGTATAATGTATGCGTTTATGCAGGCTTGCGGGCTGGTCAACGACCACCTGGTTTCGTGTTTTCGATACGAGGAAATAAAGTGAAAAAATGTCGGGATTTTGATATTAAAAGGTTGCGGGGCTTGAATGATGAAAGTTGGTATGTCGCCGGAAGCAGTCACTGCCAGATTAAAACCGCTCGATGAACTTTGGCTTTTAAGCGTCAAATTGATGAACTCAAAGAAAGTAGAGCCGGAAAAAGATAATAAAAATGAATTATCCGATAACGCCCGCGATTCGCGTTTTGCGCGAGAAGAAAATTACTTTCACGCCGCACGTTTTCGAATACGTCGAGAAAGGCGGGACGAAACATTCGTCAAAAGAACTGAATGTTGACGAGCACGCGGTTATAAAGACTTTGATATTTGTAACGAGCGAGAAAAAGCCCCTGATTGTGTTGATGCACGGCGATTTACAGGTTTCCGCGAAAAATCTGGCGCGCGCTCTGGACGTGAAATCGGTCGCGCCCGCCGCGCCGGAAAAAGCGTCGAAGCTGACCGGTTATCTGGTCGGCGGGACGTCGCCTTTCGGCGTGAAAACGCGGATGCCGGTTTACGCCGAGAAAACGATTTTCGATTTGCCCCGGATTTATATTAACGGCGGCAGGCGCGGATTTTTGATTGCGATTGAGCCGGAGGTTTTGCGCGATGTTCTACGGATTCAGGAAGTCGAGGTCGGAATTGAAGGTTGATTTGAAAAATGCTGATTGACGAATTTATGCCCGTTTACGATTTTGACGAAAAGCACGAAACGATTGTACGCGCTTCGGCGGAGAAAGTTTACGCGGCGCTCGATTCGTTCGATTTTAACGAATCGGCGGTTATCCGCGGGCTGTTTCGGCTGCGCGGTCTGGCTGCAAAGGAAAGCTGCGCCGAAGCGAAAGATTTTGCGCTGCGCGATATGACGAAATTCGGTTTCGTCATTCTCGGCGAAAAACCGAACCGCGAAATTCTGCTCGGACTCGTCGGAAAATTCTGGACTTTGACGGGCAATTTGCAGAATGTCGAAGCCGGGGAATTTTCCGCTTTTGACAAGGAAGGGTACGCGAAAGCCGCCTGGAATTTTACTTTATCGGGAGGCGGCGAAACGGAAACTCGTTTGAAAACGGAAACCAGAGTGCAGTGTACGGGCGCGGCAAGCCGGGAAAGTTTCAGATTTTACTGGATGTTTATCAAACCTTTCAGCGGCTGGATTCGACAGGAAATGCTGCGGCTGGTGAAACAAAAAGCGGAAGCCGATTCGTGAAATTCAGATGAGTCTATACACGCGCTGGGCATGCTTCGACTGCCGGAAAAGTTTCGCCAAAGATAGAAGCGAGAAGCCGCGAAAATGCCCGGAATGCGCCGGGGCGATGATTGACATGGGCGCGTATTTCGAGCCGCCGCGCCGGTTGAGTAAAAAACGCTGGGAAGTGATGAAGGCGCTGGCGGATAACGGCTACAGATTTAACGACCGCGACAGCCGCGTCTATATTCAAAACCGGATTTTGCAGGCGAGAAACCCGCGCGTCGCCGACGTGATTGAACGAATCGAAGAAGAAAAACAGCGAAAAAGGGAAGCAGCCGCAGAGGAAAAGAAAGATGAAACCACAAATCAGCGCAAATAAAGCCGGCTTCGCGGCTCGATAAGAATGGATTCAGTTGATTTTATTCGTGCTATTCGTGTTATTCGCGGCTAAAAAAAATATGAAAACTGTCAGCGTGATACAAAAAACAATCTTCCTTATTTCACTTTTGCCGTGCTTCGCTTTCGCGGCGAGCGCGCAGGTGACGGCGATTCGCGCCGGGCGCGTCGTCGAGCCGGAAACCGGAACGGTTTTGAGCAATCAGATTATTCTGGTCGAAGGACAGAATATCAAAGCCATCGGCGCGGGACTGTCGATTCCGGCGGGCGCGACCGTCGTCGATTTGTCCGGACAGGTCGTTTTGCCCGGGCTTTTCGACGCGCACACGCACTTGTGTATGAATATGCAGCACCGGCGCGACGCGAATAGTTATTACGTCACGACGCTCCTTGATTCGACCGGGACGCGCGCGATTCAGGGCGTCGCCAACGCGCGCTCGATGCTCGAATACGGTTTCACGACCGTGCGCGACATCGGCAACGCGGCGAATTACGCCGACACGGATTTGCGCCGTGCCATCGACCAGGAAATTGTTCCCGGTCCGACCGTTATCAACGCCGGGCGCATCATCGCGCCCTACGGCGGGCAGTTTCAGATGCAGGCGGATAAAAGGGATTTGGGCAATCCCGAATATTTTTACGCCGACACGCGCGACGAGCTGAAAAAAGCCGTCCGCGAAAATATTCATTACGGCGCGCGCGTTATCAAGCTCGTCGTCGACGACCAGCGATACATTTACTCGGTCGACGACATCAAATTCGTCATCGAAGAAGCAAGGCTCGCCGGCGTAAAAGTCGCCGCCCATTGCTGGACACAGCGCGGCGCGCGCAACGCCGCGGAAGCCGGGGTCGCTTCCATCGAACACGGCGTCGA
>DATHBC010000643.1:0-3257 GCA_035296345.1 Pyrinomonadaceae bacterium
CGGCGCGGCGCAGTTTTTCAGCGAGTTTCTGGCGACTTTCGGCTTGCTCGCCGTTATTTTGGCGACGACGAAATTTCGCCCGCAGGCAACGCCGTTTGCCGTCGCCGCCTTTATCACTTCGGCTTACTGGTTCACGGTTTCGACTTCTTTCGCCAATCCCGCCGTGACGATTGCGCGCAGCTTGAGCGATACTTTCGCGGGCATTCGTCCGGCTGACGTTTTGCCGTTCATCGCGGCGCAAACGCTCGGCGCGTTGGCGGCTTATTTCGTTTTCGGATGGCTTTTACGAGAGAAATAACATGAAAAAAATCCTGATTCTGTGTACGGGAAATTCGGCGCGCAGCCAGATGGCGGAAGGCTTGTTGAGACACATTACGACAGGCGAATATGAAGTTTTCAGCGCCGGCACGCAGCCTTCGCTCGTGCGCCCCGAAGCGATAAAAGCTTTGTCGGAAATCGGCGTCGACATTTCCGGGAACCGCTCGAAATCGGTTGCCGAATTTGCGGGCGAGGAAATTGATTTTGTTTTGACGGTCTGCGACGACGCCGGAAAAAACTGTCCTTATTTTCCGGCGAAAACCCGTTTGATTCATCATTCGTTTGCAGATCCGGCGGCGGTCGCGGGCGACGAGGAAACTCGCCTGGAGGCTTTTCGGAAAGTGCGCGACCAGTTAAGCGAATATCTGCCGCATTTTATTTCGGAAATCAATAAATAAAAGGCGCGGGAATCCCGCGCCTCAAAATTTAGAGGAGAGCTCAAAAAGAATTAGTTGTCCTCGGAAGTGTCGGGAGCGGTTCTGTTTTGCTGCTGCCGTCTCTGGCGAAACTCTTCACGACGTTTCTGACGTTCCTGTTTCATCTGTTCGAGCTGAGTTTTTTGTTCCGGCGTCAGAACGGCGAGAATCTGCTCGTGCAGTTGACGCGCCGCTTCTCTGCGCTCGGCGCGAAAGGCTCTCAGGCGCGATTCCTGTTCAGCCGTAATCGTGCCGCCGCGTTTGGCTTCGACGATTTGACGAAGTTCGTCGCGCTGCGCCTGATTGGCTTGGCGATTGCTGCGCCTGCTTTCTATAATCGTGCGAATCTGTTCTTTCTGCGCGTCGGTCAGATTGAGTTCTCTGAGCCCGCGCATTCCGAAACCGCCGCCGTGGCGATGTCCGCCGCGACGCATACCATCGCGTTTGCCTTCACCGCGTTTTTCCCATCTGCGTTCCGATTTTTGATTATCCTCACGCTGCGGCGTCGTGGTGCTGTTGTCCTGCGCCATCGCAAACGAGCCGAGAGCGACGACGGCAAGACCGGAAACTGCGCCGCTAAGAATTTTTCTCTTTAAAGACATTATTTTTGATTACCTCTCTTGAATTTTTAGAATAGCTTTTGCTTGTCCGCTTCTTTGGATGTTTTGAAAATGCCGTTAGTCTGAAAATTTATCGCGCCGCATGTAAAGAAATGTAAATTAATGCAAAATGCAAAGTGCATAATGCAAAATTGCAGGAATCAGGTCATTGCAAATCCGCTTTTTTGCGGTGAAATACCTGGATTTATAAAATTTATTGCCGAACTATTTTCACTAATCTTATTGTTTGTCATTTAACATTTAGGCGGCGGCAAGTTAAAATGCGAAACTTGAGTATCTATTTTGAGTTAGCAGATAGAGAACGGAAAACCTTAAATGAGATTTTTATCGGAAATTAATTCGCCGGCGGACTTGCGGCAGCTTCGCGTCGAGGATTTGCAGGAAGTGGCAAACGAGGTGCGGCAGTTTATTATCGAAACCACTGCGCGCGTCGGCGGGCATACGGGCGCGAGCCTCGGCGCGGTCGAGCTGGCGGTGGCGATGCATTATGTTTTCAACACGCCAAACGACAAGCTGGTCTGGGACGTCGGTCATCAGGCGTACGCGCACAAGATTCTGACGGGCAGGCGCGACCTGCTGCATACGATTAAGCAATACGGCGGGCTTTCCGGCTTTTTGCGGCGCGAGGAATCGGAATACGACACTTTCGGCGCGGGTCACGCCTCGACTTCGCTTTCCGCCGCGCTCGGAATGGCTGTCGCGCGCGATAAAAAAGGCGAAGATTTCCACGTCTGCGCGCTGATCGGCGATTCGTCCCTGGCGGGAGGCATGGCGATGGAAGCCATCAATCAAGCCGGACACCTGAAGTCGCGTCTGATTGTTTTATTAAACGACAACGAAATGTCCATCGCGCCCGCCGTCGGCGCTCTGACGCGCTATCTGAACCGCATCAAGGAAGCTCAGAGTTATCAGCATTTAAAAGAAGAAATCGGCGACACGCTGGAAAGCGTTCCGCATTTCGGCGAGCGTTTGCGCCGCGCGGCAAAATCCGTCAAGGACGCGATTGCGGCGGCGGTTCTGCCCGGCGCGTTAGTTAATGAATTGGGTTTTAAATATATCGGCTACGTTGACGGGCATAACGTGGCGATGCTCGTCCGCGCCCTCGAAGAAGCCAAGAAAATTGACGATGGTCCGGTCATCGTTCACGCTTTGACGACGAAGGGAAAAGGTTTTCCGAACCCGGAGAAAAATTATTATGCTTACCACGCAACCGGACCTTACGATCTCACAACCGGCTTGCCGCACAAATCGAGTAAGCCCGCGCCGCCGACTTATACGGAAATGTTCGGCAGAACGATGTGCGAATTGATGGAACGCGATGAACGAATCGTCGCGCTGACCGCCGCGATGCCCGACGGCACGGGCGTTGATAAAATCCTTGAAAAATTCCCTGAACGCGCGTTTGATGTCGGTATCGCCGAGCAGCACGCCGTCACGTTCTGCGCGGGAATGGCGTGCGAGGGTTTAAAGCCGGTCGCCGCGATTTACTCGACGTTTTTGCAGCGGGGGTTCGACCAGATTATTCACGACGTTTGCCTTCAGGATTTGAACGTCACGTTTGCAATGGATCGCGCCGGAATCGTCGGCGCGGACGGTCCGACGCATCACGGACTGCTTGACATCGCGTATTTGCGCGGTTATCCGAACATCGTTTTGATGTCGCCGAAGGACGAAGCCGAATTGCGCGATATGCTTTTTACGGCAATCGAGCATCCAGCGCCCACCACGATTCGTTTTCCGCGCGGCAGCGGTCACGGCGTGGACGCAAGCGGGAAACCGAAACTTTTGGAAATCGGAAAATCCGAATTGCTGCGCGACGCAGCGGGCGAGACGGCGATTCTCGCGCTCGGCTCGATGGTTTATCCGGCGATGCAGGCGGCGGAGAATCTGGAAAAAGACGGCA
>DATHBC010000644.1:0-5580 GCA_035296345.1 Pyrinomonadaceae bacterium
TACATAATCAGTGTTCCAATTTATAACAGTCAAATCCAAAATCCAAAATCTAAAATCCAAAATTTAAATGACTGTTTTACGCTCGCGCGAGCCGGGAATCTGCATCTGGTCGCGGTATTTCGCCACTGTCCGGCGCGATAGTTTGACGCCTTCCTTGCTCAGGACTTTGGCGATTTCGTCGTCGGTCAGCGGCTTTTTCGTATCTTCGTCTTCAATCATTTTCTTGATTCTCAGTTTCAGGATTCTGGTCGAAACTTCTTCTCCGTCCTCGTTCAGCATTCCCTCGGAGAAAAAGCGGCGCAGCTCGATAACGCCCTGCGGCGTGTGCGCGTATTTGCGATTGACGACGCGCGAGACGGTCGAAAGATGCATGCCGATGTCTTCGGCGACGTCCTTGAGCATCATCGGCTTGATGAATTCGACGCCCTTATCCAGAAAATCGCGCTGGCGGTGGACGATGCATTCGACGACGCGATAAATCGTCTGCCGCCGGTGCTCGATATTGCGCAGCAAATCAACCGCCGAGCGCACTTTTTCCTTGATAAAATCCTTTGTTTCCTTCGTCGTGTTGTTTTTTTCCAGAAGCTGCTGGTACGTCGAGCTGATGCGCAGGCGCGGGCTGCCGTCGTCGGTAAAATAAATGACGTAATCGTCTTCCAGCTTTTCGATATAAACTTCGGGCGAAACGAAAATCGGCTCTTCGGACGAAAAGCGCCTGCCCGGATACGGGTCAAGCCCGCGAATTTTATTGATTTCCTCGTTTAGTTCGTGAAGCTCGACGCCCGTCTGCTTCGACAGATGCTGGAGGCGATGCGGCTGCAAATCGTGCAGATGATTTTTGACTAAATCAGCCGCCAGGCTTTCGCCTTCATTGATGGCTTCGAGCTGCGCGAGCAGGCATTCCTGAACGGTGCGCGCGCCGCAGCCGACCGGGTCGAGCTTTAAAACGATTTGTCTGGCTTCTTCGACCGTCTCGACCGGCGAATCGCACATATCGCCGATTTCCTCGTTGCTGGCAAGCAGGCGACCGTCTTCGTCGAGATTTCCGATGATGCAGATTCCGGCTTCTTCCAGCTTTTCGCTGATTTGCTGGAGATTAAGCTGCCATTCCAGATGCTCGGTCAAGGATTCCGAGCGCGTCAGAAACTGCTCGAAGCTCGGCGCGTCTTCTTTATATTCGATTTCCTGCGTTTTATATCCGGGGTCGAGATAATCCTGAAATTCGCGCCCGAAATCGACCTCTTCAAAAGCGTCGCCCGATTCGTGCGGCAGAATATCGTCGTTTTCGACATCGCCCCCGTATTCTTCCTTTGAACCGTTTTCGCTGACGGCTTCGGGCGTAAAATTTTCAAAATCGCTCAAGGATTTTTGAGCAAATTCAGCCGTTCCTTCGTCATAACCGTTTTCGTGCGGGTCTTCGTAGCCGTCGGAGTTCTGGTCAAGAATCTTCTCGGAAATTTCCTGCACTTCCTCGTCGTTGGTCACTTCTTCCAGAACGGGATTGGAAATCATTTCCTGCTGAATCAAATCGGTGAGTTCGAGACTGGTCATCTGCAACATTTCAATCCGCTGGCGGAGCTGCGGAGTCAAAACCATTTGTTGTTTCAGACTTTGAGTCAGTTTTAACGACGACATATTTTGCTAAGACTTTTGGCTAGTTATCCTTTGTTTATTTCCTGAGAAGATTATACCGAAAAAAGTGAGAAGTGAGAACTGAGAACTGAAAACATTTCTTCTGCTCAGTTCTCGGTTCTCACTTCCGACTCGTCACTTATAAAGAAAACCTTTCGCCCAGATAGAGCCTTCGCACGTCCGGGTCCTGCACCAAATCATCGGGCTTTCCGGTGCGCAGGATTTTGCCTTCCGCCATAATATACGCGCGGTCGGTGATGCCGAGCGTTTCGCGGACGTTGTGGTCGGTGATAAGAATGCCGATGCCGCGCCTTTTCAGATAAAGAATAATCTCGCGGATTTCGTCAATCGCAATCGGGTCGATACCGGCAAACGGCTCGTCCAGCAGAATAAACTGCGGCTCGGTCGCCAGACATCTGGCAATCTCGACGCGCCGCCGCTCGCCGCCCGACAACGCGTCGCCGCGCGTCCGGCGAACGTGCGTCACGCCGAATTCTTCCAACAGCTCTTCGAGCCGCGCAAAACGGGCGGCGCGCGAGAGCTTCATCGTTTCCAGCACGGCTAAAATATTCTGCTGGGCGCTCATTTTGCGAAAAATCGAAGGCTCCTGCGGCAGATAACCGAGTCCGAGCCGCGCGCGCAGATACATCGGCAGCGTCGTCACGTTCTGACCGCTGAGGAAAATATTGCCGCGCTCGGCTGTCTCCAAGCCGGTCATCATATAAAACGTCGTCGTTTTGCCCGCGCCGTTCGCGCCCAGAAGCCCGACCACTTCGCCGCGCTCGACATACAGGCTGACGTCGTCGACCACGCGCCGCCGCCCGTAGGTTTTCTGCAAATGCACGGCTGCCAGCGCGTTGGTCGGATATTCCTCGTAATCGCCGTTCGAATGCTGTGAATTGTTTGAGCGAAAAACTTTGAACATTCAGGAAAAGTTTAGCTTAATTTTTCCTTTTTTTCATTTTGTCCAATAATAAATGATATTTCGCCAGCCCGCAGAACGAATTTGCGGTAAATCAAAATCGTTCTGATTTACCGCAGAATCATTTTGTGTGACCTCAGAATCATTCTGATTTACCGCAAAACCGTTCTGATTTACCGCAAAACGATTTTGAGTGACCGCAAAATCGTTTTGTGTTACCGCAAAATCATTCTGAGGTCACTCAAAATCGTTTTGTGCAACCGCGAAACGATTCTGCGGTTTCGACTTATTGTTTTTTGACTTTGTAAACCGAGCGGATTCTGCCCGTGCCGCTTTGTTTGCTCGTGCCTTGACTGAGAACGCGGTTTTCGCGCAGGTATACGGTGAGCTGCGCGCTTTGCGAAGAGCCTTGTTCGGCGTCTTCGACGCTCGCCGGACTGCCGCGCAGGACGACCATTTCGTCAGCCGTCGTATATTGGGCGTAATCGCCGGCGGCGCGGCGGTTCGGCTGCGTGACGACGACGTTGTTTTGCGCAATCGTCTGCATCACTTCGTTGTTTTCGTTCAGAAAAACGTCCGTCACGCCCGCAACGATGCGGTCGGTTCCCTGCCGAATATCGACGTTGCCTTCATATCGAAGCTGGCGGTTCTGGTCGGTATAGGAAATTCGTTCCGACTGCGCAAAAACGGGCTGCGTGATTTCCTTGCCGTTTTCCTTTCGTTTCGCGTTGTAAAGCAGGCTCTGAACTTTGCCTTCGCCGTCCATGCGTTTCGCTTTCTGCTGAAAAACCAGTTTTTCGGCGCGCACGTAATTATTTTCCTGCCACGCGCGGGCGTTGCCCGTGTAGACGCCGACTTCCGTTTGATGGTCGAAATCGGCGCGTTCCGCCGTGACGAAAACCGGCGCGCTCGTTTTGCCGAAAGGCGTCGAGCCGTTCGACTGTTTCTGACTGTAATAAGTCGTCGAGACGCGACCGCGCAAAAACGATTTTTCGCTGCGCGTGTCCCAATCTATTTCATTCGCTTTGACGCGCGCGACCGAATCCCAGACGGTCGGCTCGCTGCCGCGCAGGCGAACGATTTCGTCATTCGCCGTATAAATTATCTGGCTCGCGCTGCCGCTGCGGTCAAGCTCGGTAAATTTCGCGTTTCCGGTCGCGTCGAAACGCTCGATGTCGTGCGTCTTCTGGTTGAAATTCGAAATCAGCTTTTCCGCCGTCAGCGTCCGCGTTCCGCGGTTTTCGCCCGCGACGGTCGGAACCTGCACGGCTTTGGCTTTTTGCGTCGCGGCGCAGATTTTCGGATTGTTTCCGGCGTAAAAATCGCAGTCGAAACGCGGCGCGTTGACGGTCGTTTTGTAATTTTCCGCTTTCGCCTGCAAAGGCTCGACATATAATTCGGCGTTGCCGACGGCTTCGGCTCGCAAAATATCTCTGCCGCCGGCGCTCAAATCGGTTTTTACCGCGTCGGCAATCAGCTTCTTATTCGAAGCGTCGGTTTTTCCCTGCGGCGCGGCGAGAGAGATTGTCGTGCGCCCTTCGGTTTGCATCCGGCTCAAAGCGTTGTTGGCGAAAGCGAGACGCACGGCGACGGGCGCAAACATCGTCGCTTTCGTGTAATCCTCCGGTTTTGACGGAACGAGCGTGACGTTTGCCGACCCGCTCGCCTTCGCGTTTTGAACCTGCTGATTCTCCGCGAAATTGGCGTTCAGCTCGTTTGCCGAAACCTCGGTCGTCCGCTCGGGCGCGGATTGTTTCAGATAAGCGCTGCCGTAAACCAGCGCGCTGCGGACTTTTTTATTCGCGAAAAGCTCGGTCGTGATGCGGTCGCCTTTGATGAAAGTTTCCGCCTGCGTGATTTCCGCGCCGCCGCCGAGGAAAATTTTCCCGTTCGTCTGCTCGTAAATCGCTTCCTGCGCGCGAATCGTCGTCGGTTTTTCGTCTTCGACGGTGACGATTTCGACGTTGTTTCTCAAATCGAATTTATCGGACGACTTTTCGTAAACGGCTTGCTGCGCGCGGATGCGGGTCAGTTTCGCATCGTTGCTGGTACTTTCAATCTCCACGTTTTCGTTTAATTCGATGCGCTTTAATTCGCCTTCAAACGTCGCCACGGCTCGGCTGGCGCGGGTTTTCGTATATTTTCGATTCGCGTCGGTCGGCTTGATAAAAACTTCCACGTTATCGGCAAGCTCAAGTCGATTAATTTCCTTTTCGGTAAAAAACGCGGTCACTTTTTCGGCGCGAACGTCGGTCGGCTGCGACAATGCGCCCGAATTATTTTTCGGAATCAGATTGATGTTGACGTTCTGCTCAAGCCGGATTCGTCCGGCTTGTTGTTCGAGCACGGCGCGACCTGAAGTAATCCGCGCGCTCTGCACATTGGCGCGCGCCAGCTCGTCCGTTTGCGCCGTTTCGCCCGCAAAAGCGTCGATTTCGACCCGGCTCAAAAGCTCGAGCCGCTTGTCTTTGACGAAAACTTTCGCGCCCGTCGATTTGCCCGAAATATTTTCGCGCGAAAACTCGACCAGTTCTTCCGATTCGGCGATTTCCGTCGCTTTGTCGTAGCTGATTCGCTCGGATTTCACGCGCAAGCCGTCGCGCGTTTCGACGTTGACCGCGCCCGAAAAATACGCGTTGAAATTCTTGTTTTCGGCGGGAATGTAAACGGCTCGGTTCGCGGAGATTTTGTCGGGCTTTTCGTTTTCCGGATTGTAAACTTCCAGGTAGACGTTTTCCAGCTCCTGATGATTGTCGGAAAAAGTCGTCGCCCGGTCGGCTTTGATGTAATATTTCACCGTGTCGCCTTCGACCTCGCGGCGCTCGAAACCGTTGACGACCGCGACCACATCTTTGGAAAGCTGCGTCGGCAGTCCCTTCATCCGAAAATCTTTCGTGCCGCTGTTAAGATAAAATCCGACGCCGATTGCCAGAATCGTGACCGCCAGCGCGCCGAGCGCCAGCGCGCGAAAATAGGCGGGCGTGCGGGCGCGCAGCTTGAGGTTGTTAACTTTTTTTTTTTTTTTT
>DATHBC010000645.1:0-3827 GCA_035296345.1 Pyrinomonadaceae bacterium
GAAGGCTTTTTAACATCTTCCGCGCCATCGAAAGTAACTTTCAGCGTTTTCGGCGGCAAACAAAATGTGTCGTTGCAAAGCTGGAAACGGACGTTTATCGCCAAATCGTCGCCTTTCGCATCGGCGGTCGCCTGCAAAGGCAGATTAAACTGCGCCTGTTTGGCGAAAAATTTCGTGTCGATGTTGAAATTCGGGTCAAACTGCGTAATCGGTTCGGGCGTGGTGACTTTGCCTTCCAATATAAAAGGAACATTTTCGGCGACTTTGACGGTCGTCGGAATCGGTCCGCCTTCGGACTGTTCGAGCGCGTAGAGATGCCAGCCGTCTTCGATTTCGGCTTTGAGCGCGGCTTTGAATTTTTCGCTCGCTTTTAAAGCTTTACCTTTCGCGTCGGATTCCAGAGTCCATTTCGTCGGATTCTGGGCAAGGGCGAAAACCGGGAGAACCAGAATTAAAAATAGAATTTTCAGATACAGCTTCGGCATAATTCACCAAGATTTTATCATCAATGCGGTCAGCATTAACAACCGGCAGGCGTCAACCGCCGGCGGACGAATTAACGTTTTGCACATTCGCTCGTCTTTTGCGTATAATTTTAAGAAAGATTTGAATTGCAATCTTTACAAAAACCCGTAGATTATACGCAATCTGCGGCACGGAGGTTTTGATTTTGCCAAAAACAGCAGCTCGCCAAAAAGAAGAAACTAAAACCGCAAAAACTTCCCGCAACGGAAGCGGCAACACGCCTGCGACGAAAAGCCGCGCCGAACTGGAAAACGGCATCACCGACACGATTGACCCGAAACAGGCGCACGCCGAATATCTGAAACGCCGCAAATCGCAACTGGCGGCAATCAAAAAAACCGATAGAGAGCTTCTCAGAGAAATGTTCTACCAGATGGTTCTGGGCAGATATTTCGAGCAGAAATGCGCCGAAGTTTACCGCATCGGCAAAATCGGCGGTTTTTGTCATTTGTATATCGGTCAGGAAGCGATTTCCATCGGCACGCAGATGGCGCTCAAAGACGGCGACTGCGTGATTACGGCTTACCGCGACCACGTGCAGGCGATGGTCGCCGGAATGACGCCCGAAGCCGTGATGGCGGAGCTTTACGGCAAGGAAGGCGGCGTCGTCAAAGGCAAGGGCGGCTCGATGCACATGTTTTCCAGGGAACATAATTTCTTTGGCGGGCACGGCATCGTCGGCGGGCAAATCGGCGTCGGCACGGGCATGGCTTTCGCCCAAAAATATAAAGGAACCGACAACGTCACGCTCTGCTTTTTCGGCGAAGCCGCGCTGAATCAGGGAATGTTTCACGAATCGCTGAACATGGCGCAGCTCTGGAAGCTGCCGGTCATTTACATCTGCGAAAACAATCAATACGGCATGGGCACGTCGCAAAAACGCGCGATGTCTTTGGCGAATATCGCCAAAAAAGCCGAAGGCTACGGCATGGTCGGCGAATTTGTCGACGGCATGGACGTGATGGCTGTCCGCGACGCGACGCTGCGCGCTATCGAAAGAGCGAGAACCGAGAGCTTGCCGACGCTTCTGGAAATTCGCGCTTATCGCTACATGGGACACTCGATGTCAGATCCCGGCAAATATCGCACGACCGAAGAAATCAAAAAATACCAGGAACGCGACCCCGTTGTTTTGTTCAGAGACAGCCTGAAGGAAGCCAAAGTTTTAGGCGACGCGGATTTTGCCGAACTCGAAAATCGCGCGAAAGAAGCAACCGAAAGAGCCTTGAAATTCGCCGATGAAAGCCCGCTGCCCGACCCGTCGGAACTTTTCACGGACGTTTACGCTTAGAAAGGTGAGCGGTAAGCGGTGAGCGGAGGAGAAAGAGGTGGACTGTGGAGAAGCCTCATAAGCGATTAGTTGCCTGGCAAAATGTATGGAACCGGTTGTTTTGATTTACAAAACAACCAAAGATTTTCCAAAAGAAGAAACTTACGGATTAGTTTCGCAAATGCGCCGGGCGGCAATTTCTGCTCCGTCAAATATTGCCGAAGGCGCGGCTGTTCGCTCAAAAGAGCAATTTAAAAATTTTTTGAGTATGGCAATCGGTTCATTGAATGAATTAAACACGCAACTTGAGATTGCTTTCAGGATTGAATATTTGAATAACGCTAATCACGAGAAAGCGCAGAAACTTGTAGACGAATGTTTAGCAGTAACCTACGGTTTAAAAAGAAGCCTTGAGCGGTAACGAAACTGCTCGCTGCTCACCGCTTACTGCTCACTAAACAATATGGCAATACTAACAATCCGCGACGCGCTGAATCAGGCGCTGCGCGAAGAAATTATCAGAGACGAGAACGTTTTTATAATGGGCGAGGAAGTCGCCGAGTATGACGGCGCGTATAAGGTGACGCGCGGGCTCTGGAAGGAATTCGGCGATAAACGCGTGATTGACACGCCGATTACCGAGCTGGGCTTTGCCGCCGTCGGCGTCGGCGCGGCGATGGCTGGCTTGCGCCCGGTGATTGAGTTTATGACGTTTAATTTTTCCATTTTAGCGTCCGACCAGATTATCAATCACGCTGCGAAAATGCTTTATATGTCGGGCGGGCAGTTCAAAGTTCCGATTGTCTTTCGCGGTCCGAACGGCTCGGCTTACCAGGTTTCCAGCCAGCACTCGCAGGCGCTCGAAGCTTTCTACGCGAATTTTCCCGGCTTGAAAGTCGTCATGCCTTCGACCGCCGCCGACGCGAAAGGTCTTTTAAAATCGGCGATTCGCGACGATAATCCGGTCGTTTTTCTCGAACAGGAAAGAATGTACGGCTTGAAAGGCGAGGTTCCCGAAGACGAAGATTTTACGATTCCGCTCGGCGTGGCGGACGTCAAACGCGAAGGCGCGGACTGCACAATCGTCGCGCGCTCGATGACCGTTCCGCTCGCCTTGCAAGCCGCCGAACAGGTGCAGAAAGAATTCGACGTCTCGGTCGAAGTCGTCGACCCGCGCACGATTAAACCTCTGGACATCGACACGATTGTCGCTTCGGTGAAAAAGACGAATCGTTTAATCGTCGTCGAAGAATCGCACGCTTTCGCTTCGGTCGGCGCGGAAATTTCGCATCAGGTGACGGAAAACGCCTTCGATTATTTGGACGCGCCGGTGAAAAGAATCTCGTGCGCCGAAGCGCCGATGCCGTACGCGAAAAATCTGGAAGAGATGGCTCTGCCGGACGTTCCGAAAATCGTCGCGGCAATCAAGGAAGTTTGTTACATCTAGTTGGTTGATAACTGATAACTGAAAGTGAATTGTAAAAACTATCAGTTATCGGTTATCGGTTATCAGTTATTAAATTATGGCGAACAAAATTTTAATGCCCAAGCTTTCTCCGACGATGGAGGAAGGACAGATTTCACGCTGGCTCAAAGCCGAAGGCGACGAGATTGAAGCCAACGAAACGATTGCCGAAGTCGATACGGACAAAGCGACGATGGAAATGACCTCGCTCGAACCGGGAACGCTTTTGAAAATCATCGTTCCGGCGGGCGATAATGCCAAACTCGGTCAAACCATCGGCATCATCGGCGCAAAGGGCGAAGATTTTTCCGCGCTGCTGGACGACGCTGCGTCGAACGGCTCGGGCGTCACGTCCGAAGATAAAGCCCGACAGGAATCCGAAGTCGAGGACATTCCGAAGGAATCACAGCCGAAAGAAGCTTCCGCCGCCGAAACCAAATCCGCCGCCGCGCCCGCGCGGGAAGGAAGCGTGTCGGAAACCGCCGGGCGCAGCTACGATTACCAGCGCCCGCAGGCGGTCGAACAAGCGCAAAGCCCGCAGCAGCCGCAGCAGCAGACCGCAGCCCA
>DATHBC010000646.1:0-3371 GCA_035296345.1 Pyrinomonadaceae bacterium
GACGCCAATGGTTTGCTGCGAACCGCGATTCGCTGCGACGACCCGGTTTTATTTTTAGAACACAAACATCTTTACCGGCAGGTCTACAATAAATCGCAGTATCCGTCGTCGGAATTTATGATTCCCTTCGGCAAAGCGAAAGTCGTCCGCGAAGGCACCGACGTGACCATTGTCACTTACGGCGCGCTCGTGCAGAGAAGCCTGGAAGCGGCGAAGCGACTGGAAAAACAAGGCGTTTCGGTCGAGCTGATTGATTTGCGCTCGCTCGTGCCGTACGATTGGGAATGCATCGCCGAATCGGTCAGGAAAACCTCGCGCGTTATCGTCGCGCACGAAGATTCGGTTTCCTTCGGCTACGGCGCGGAAATCGCCGCGCGCATCGCCGGCGAGCTTTTCGAATATCTCGACGCGCCCGTCAAGCGTGTCGGCGCGACCGATACGTTTGTCGCCTACGCGCCGCAGGTCGAAGATTTCATCCTGCCGCAAATTGAAGACGTCGAAAAGGCGGTCGCGGAATTGATGAAGTATTAAAACCGGCTCGCCCGGAAAGCATTAAAATCAGCCTGCAAAAAAAATAAAAGTCGCTCGTAGATTTACGAGCGACTTTTATTTTTACGTTTAGAAGCCATTACCTGACAAAAGTAAAAGGTATCGGCGTGTCTTCGCTGATTCCCCATTGTTGTCCGAAGTAATTGCCGTCCGAACTTTTCAGCACATACCAGATGCCTTCGTTCGGACGATAAACGGCGAAATCGTATTTGCCGTCGCCGTCGTAATCGCCCGGCACGGGCTTGTCCGTCGCGATGCCGAATTGAGCGGCGACGAAAGCACCGTCCGACGAGCGCAGAACGTACCAATTGCCGTCGCGATAAACGGCGATGTCGGCTCTGCCGTCGTTGTCGTAATCAGCCTGGACGGTTTTGTCGGTGCTGATTCCGAACTGCACGATGGTATAGCCTAAATCCGAGCTGCGGAAGATATACCAGTAACCGTTTGACGGGCGGTAAACGGCGATGTCGGCTTTGCCGTCGCCGTCGTAATCTGCGGGAACGGGTTTATCGCCGCTTGTGCCGAATGGAAGAAATGTCTCGTTAAGCTGCGCCGGAATAACCGGCGGTCTGTGCGAAGAATAGCGGATACTCCACACTCCGTCCGACGGGCGAAACGTCGCCAAATCAGTAAGACCGTCTCCGTCGTAGTCTTCCGGCACAGTGATGTCGCCTGCTTGTCCCAAAACGCCGCCCGTATTGCTGCCGGGTCCCGGAGCGATGTGCCAGTTGTATGACGGTCCCGGACGAACCACGGCGAGGTCGGTTTTCAGGTCATAGTTGTAATCGCCCGGCGTCAGGATATCGCCATCCGCTCCGAAGCGTCCCGCGAGCATCGAGCCGTCAGAACTGTTCAGCGCATACCAGAAACGAGTCGAAGGGCGAAAGACGGCGAAATCCGTGCGGCGGTCGCCGTCGAAATCGCTGCGCACGCTCGGTCGCGTTGCCGCCGCGTTAAGTCGTATCGCCAGAAAACTCGCGGCTGCCGGAGCGCTGTAATTAACCGGGTCGCCGAGTGCCGCCATGACGATTTTGCCGTCGGGCGCAAGCGCAGCGTCTTCTACTCCCCACAAAGTAGTCTGGGCGTTATACGTATGCCTAAATACGCTTGTGCCGCGAAAACCGTAACTCTGGTCGAGTGAGCCGTTGCTCAAATAGCGTGAAACCGACATATACAGCGGGGTATTGTTATCTGTCGAATCAAAACCGGCGAGATAAAATCTGCCGTCATCCAGCGTTAAAACGCTGACCGCATTCTGCGTGCAGTCGCGGCAGCGTCCATTGACGAATACGCCGCTGTTCGGAACGAAGCCCGTGTCTACAGTGCCGTTCGTATTAAAGCGGCGAAGCGGCGGAAAGCGGATGTCGTTATTTTCGTAGTCGCCGCTGACGATTATCTTGCCGTCCGGCTGGAAACCGAGTGCTGGTCTGAATCTGCCGGGAAAATCGGAAGAGATGACGACTCCGGCATTGCCGAAATTGTTGTCGGGCGTGCCGTCCACGTTAAAACGGATGAGCTTAAAAACATCGGAAAACGAAGCGGCGGCGACGACTAATTTGCCGTCCGCCTGGCGGGCAAGCTCCGTCAAAGAAACGTTGTAAGAACTTGAAGCGACTCTGCCGCCCGCGCCGAAGCCCGCGTCCAGACTGCCGTTTGTATTAAACCGCGCGAGGAAAAGCTTCGCATTCTTGTCAGTTCCGGAAACTACAATCTTGCCGTCCGGCTGAATGACCATCGATTCCGGCGTGCCGCTGATTTCGTCCAAAGGCTCGTAGACTCTGCCGCCCACGCCGAACGAAGTGTCGAGCGTGCCGTTCGCGTTGTAGCGCACGAGCTTGAAACCGAGAATGTCAAAATTCGGGTTGCCGGGTCCGGCGGGCATGCCGCCCAAGCCGGCGGCGACGACGATTTTACCGTCCGCTTGCACGGCGATGTCATACCCCGCTTCGTTCTGCTGCGAATAATCGGTAATCACGACTCCGTTATTGCCGAAACTGTTGTCGGGCGTGCCGTCGGCGTTATATCTAATGACGATAATGTCTCCGTGACACGGCGCGCCGGGGCAGCTATGTATCCATCCGGTCAGCAAGACCTTGCCGTCCGGCTGAACAGCGACGGCGCGGGCTTCCTTAAACTGGGTTGCCGGATTCACCGCCGCCGTCCCGCGCGCGCCGAACGATAAGTCAAGCGCGCCCGGACTGGCTGCCCGCCCGCCGATTGCCCCGACAACAAAAATTATTGACCAAATCGTTAAGTGGGCAAACGTCCGTTTAGCTTTATTGCTGAAAACGAACAGCGGTAACGCAGCCTTCAAAGTCATAGATTTCATTTGTATTTTTCCTTAGGAAGAGGTGGGGCTTTTTTTTATTTAATCACAGGCATTATCGCTAATATTGCCTGAATGGTCAATATTTTCGCGTAATATTATAAATTAATCGCGCCTCGGCAAAACAGTTGAAATATTCGCCCCGGAAAACTTTCGCTCGATTTAAAAATCTTGCTAAACTCTATTTACAAATTTAATTTGACGAAGCTCTACCAATCAATGAACGGACTGAACACCGCATCGCTCATCAATCTGCTCGGCTTTACGGTCGGCATCGCCCTTTACGCGCTGCTGCCGGCGATGGTGATGCGTCATCGCAAAAGCCGGAGATTTTCTTCGCCGGATTTTCTGCTTTTGGCGACCGGTTTGCTCGGCGTTTTGTGGAATCTCGGCGAGCTTTTCGTTTTCGTCTGGCGCGATTTCTGGCAGACCAATGCGGCGACGCCCGTTTTGACTGCCGTTTCGTATTCCGCGCTCGGTTTCCTGCCGTCGGTCG
>DATHBC010000647.1:0-1655 GCA_035296345.1 Pyrinomonadaceae bacterium
CGACGATTTGCATCTGGCGCAAGACATGGCTGCGCGCGCCGCAAATGCCGTGGAAAACGCACGCCTCTACCACGAGGCGCAGCAGGCGCGCGAAGAAGCCGAAACCGCCAACCGCGCCAAAGACGAATTTCTCTCGGTTCTCTCGCACGAATTGCGCACGCCGCTGAATTCGATGTTCGGGTGGACGCGGATGCTCCGCGCCGGAATTCTGGACGAAGAAAAAACGCAGCAGGCAATCGAGGTTATCGAGCGCAACGTCCGACTGCAAAACAGCCTTATCGAAGATATGCTCGACGTCTCGCGCATCATTACAGGCAAGATGCGGATTGAGAAAGAGGAAACCGATTTCGCGATAATCGTCAAATCGTCGGTCGAAGCCGCCCGCCCGCTGGCTGAACAGAAAAAAGTCTCGCTCGTCTTTCACGCGGACGCCGATTCATACGTTTTGCTCGGCGACGAAGTCCGATTGCAGCAAATCGTCAGCAATCTGATAAACAACGCCGTGAAATTTACGCCCGAAGAAGGCGCGGTCATTCTCAGTTTATCGGCGACAACCGGCGGCGGGGCGGTTTTATTAAACGTCACGGACAGCGGCATCGGCATCGAGCCTGATTTTCTGCCCCAGATTTTCGACCGTTTTCGCCAAGCCGACAGCACGACGCGGCGGATGCACAGCGGCTTGGGGCTGGGTTTGACGATTGTGCGGCATTTGACCGAGCTGCACGGCGGTCGCGTCAGCGCCCAGAGCGAAGGCATCGGAAAGGGCGCCAGCTTTACCATCGAGCTGCCGCTTTTACCGAAACCTTCAAACGATTTGCCGAACAATACAATCACTGCCGGAAACGGCAAAATTCGCGCCTTGAAAGGTTCGCGGATTCTGCTGGTCGACGACGATTGCGACGCGATGCTGCCGCTGCGGATTATTCTGGAAACCGAGGAAGCCGAAGTTTTATGCGCCGCGTCCGTGCGCGAAGCCCTCGAGCTTCTCGCCCAGGGCGAATTCAATCTGCTGGTCAGCGACATCGGGATGCCGGAAATGGACGGTTACGATTTGATAACCGCGCTCAGAAAAATGGACGCCTCGGCAAATCACGACATCCCGGCAATCGCGCTGACCGCTTACGCCTCGACGCAGGATAAACGACGCGCTTTAATGAGCGGCTTTCAGCATCACTTTGCCAAACCGCTCGATTTCGAACAATTTTTAGCGACCGTCAATACGCTGATGACGCTGGCGAAAAATAAATAAAGACGCGTAATTAATGCAAAACGCAAAATGCAAAGTGCAAAATGAAAGCGAAGATTTAAATCTGAATTTTGAATTCTAAATCCTAATATTTTGCATTTTGCATTTTGCATTTTGCGTTTTTAACAAACTTATGACCCCGGAAAATTTAACCCAATCCGATGAAATAATCTGCGAATCGTGCGGCGAAAAACTCGCCTGCGGCGCAAAAAGCGAAAAATGTTGGTGTTTCGGACTTGAACTAAACGGTGAAGTTCTGGCAAAATTAAAAAAGGATTTCCGGCGGTGTCTCTGCCGCCGGTGTCTGGAAAAAATTTCAACCACCTGACTGAACTCAAACAGAAAGGCAATAACTACAAATGAATTTTAAATTTACCAACCCGCGGAAGGTTGGAAACTCTTTGTCTCC